>NZ_JBFODQ010000074.1:0-71785 GCF_040908355.1 Aeromonas sp. R2-2
TGATCCCATGCCGAACTCAGAAGTGAAACGCGGTAGCGCCGATGGTAGTGTGGCATTCGCCATGCGAGAGTAGGACACTGCCAGGCACCCAATTTCAAGATTACGCCCAGCGTGGTCTTTACCGGTTAGTGTGCTGATATGGCTCAGTCGGTAGAGCGCATCCTTGGTAAGGATGAGGTCCCCAGTTCGATTCTGGGTATCAGCACCATTAAATAGAAAGCCTCCCTGAAAAGGGAGGCTTTTTTGCATCTGTCATTTTTGTGATATCCCCTTACATTCCCATTCCCGCAACCCCCTCTGCTTGCAGTCGACACTGTTTATCTGCTGGTTTGAGTCCTAATGTGTTACTCATTTGACTGCTATTGATGGTTTTATCCAGAGATTTAACCATGATTGATTGACGTAAAACGTTTTACATGTAAAGTCCGGCGCGTTTTGCCTATTACGTGGAGAGAGAGCATGGCGCAGGATAACGAATACTGTTTGGGGGCGGTACCCGCCAAAGGGCGCAAAGGGGGGGCTTTCGCTGATGCTGGTGATGCTCGGCCTGACCTTCTTCTCTGCCAGCATGTGGACCGGTGGTGCGCTTGGTACCGGGCTGGTATTCGATGACTTCATCAAGGCGGTACTGATTGGCAACCTGTTGCTGGGTATCTACACCGCTTGTCTCGGTTATATCGGTGCCTCAACCGGCCTCTCTACCCATCTGCTGGCTCGTTACTCCTTTGGGGTGAAAGGTTCCTGGCTGCCATCCCTGCTGCTCGGCGGTACTCAGGTCGGCTGGTTTGGCGTTGGCGTGGCGATGTTTGCCCTGCCGGTGCAGAAGGCGACCGGCATAGATGTGAACTGGCTGATCGCCATTTCGGGCATGTTGATGACGGTGACCGTCTACTTCGGCATCTCCGCCCTGATGGTGCTGAGCTTTGTGGCCGTGCCGGCTATCGCCCTGCTCGGTGGCTACTCGGTCTGGCTGGCGGTGACCTCGACCGGTGGCATGGCTGCACTGCAGCAGGTACAACCAAGCAATCCCATCGAGTTCACCACGGCGTTGACCATGGTGGTCGGTTCCTTTATCAGTGCAGGAACCCTGACCGCCGACTTTGTCCGCTTTGGTCGCAAACCCTGGGGCGCCGTCATGATTACCATGGTGGCGTTTTTTTTGGGCAACACGCTAATGTTCGTCTTCGGTGCAGCTGGTGCGGCGGTAACGGTGCAGGCCGATATCTCGGAAGTGATGCTGATGCAGGGGCTGTTGATCCCCGCCATTCTGGTGCTGGGTCTCAATATCTGGACCACCAACGACAACGCGCTCTACGCCTCCGGCCTCGGTTTTGCCAATATTACCGGTCTCAAGAGCAAGCCCCTCAGCGTGATCAACGGCCTCATCGGTACGGCTTGCGCCCTCTGGCTTTACAACAACTTTGTCGGCTGGCTGGCCTTTTTGAGTACGGCAATTCCGCCGATCGGTGGCATTATCATCATGGATTTCCTGCTCAATCGTGAGCGTTACCGTCAATTTGCCGATCAGCAGTTCGAGACGGTGCGCTGGCAGGCGCTGGTCGCCACGGCAGTCGGGGTGGCTGTCGGCAAGTGGTTGCCGGGCATAGTGCCACTCAACGCGGTATTGGGCGCCGCCTTCACCTATTTCATTCTGGTTCGCCTCACCCAGCGGCCGGTTCTGGTACAGGAAGCTAACAAATGCTGATTCAACATATTCGTTTGGCCGATCGGGAAGGGTTTTGGCAGATCCGCTGTCAGGATGGGGTCATCACCGCCATCGAACCCCATGACGAACATGCCGTCGCCGGTCGGGTGCTGGACGGGGAGGGCGGTCTGGCGATTGCCCCCTTTATCGAACCCCACATTCACCTCGATACCACCCAGACGGCGGGCGAGCCGAGCTGGAATCTCTCCGGCACTCTGTTCGAGGGGATCGAGCGCTGGGCCGAGCGCAAGGCGCTGCTGACCCATGAGGATGTGAAACAGCGTGCCATCCAGACGCTGAAGTGGCAGATCGCCAACGGCATCCAGTTTGTGCGTACTCATGTCGATGTCTCCGACCCCAATCTGGTGGCGCTCAAGGCGATGCTGGAGGTGCGGGAGGAGATGAAGGAGTGGGTCGAGCTGCAGATCGTCGCCTTCCCGCAGGAGGGGATCCTCTCCTACCCCAACGGCAAGGCACTGCTGGAGGAGGCGCTCAAGCTGGGGGCTGACGTGATTGGCGCGATCCCCCACTTCGAGTTTACCCGGGAATATGGGGTCGAAAGTCTGCACTACATCTTCGATCTTGCGGAGAAGTATCAGGTTCTGGTCGATGTGCACTGCGACGAGATCGATGACGAGCAGTCCCGTTTCATCGAGACGCTGGCGACCCTGGCCTACGAGCGGGGTATCGGTCATAGAGTCACCGCCAGCCACACCACCGCCATGCACTCCTACAACGGCGCTTATGCTTCCCGCCTGTTCCGGCTGCTGAAGATGGCGGACATCAACTTCGTGGCCAATCCGCTGGTGAACATTCACCTGCAGGGGCGGTTCGATACCTATCCCAAACGCCGCGGCATTACCCGGGTGAAGGAGATGCTGGAGGCGAACATCAACGTCTGCTTCGGTCACGACGACGTGTTCGATCCCTGGTACCCCATGGGCACCGCCAACATGTTGCAGGTGCTGCACATGGGGCTGCATGTCTGCCAGATCATGGGCTACGAGCAGATCAACGACGGTCTGAAGCTGATCAGCAGCCACAGCGCCCGCACCCTGAACGTGCAGGATCGTTATGGCATAGAGGTGGGCAAACCGGCCAACCTGTTGATCCTGCCTGCCGACAACGGCTTCGATGCGGTGCGCCGTCAGGTGCCGGTGCGTTACTCGATCCGCCACGGCAAGGTGATTGCCCAGACCCGCCCGGCCCAGACCGAGATCGTGCTGGGTGAGCCAGAGCCCATCGATTTTCGCCGCTGAGATTTCAATCAGGCTGGATGTCGATTAGTTCCGCCTCTGGGCACAAGGGCCGCCATTGCGACATAATGGCGGCCTGACCCTGAGGGAGTGACACCATGCAAACCTGGTTCTATGTTGCTGCAGGGGGCGCCATCGGCGCCTGCCTTCGTTTTGGGATTGCCGAACTGATGGCCTTGCTGCTGGGGCGCCACTTTCCTTACGGGACTCTGGTGGTCAACGTGGTGGGCTCTTTCATCATGGGGGTGGCGTTCGCCCTCATCAGTCATGGTCATGTGGTAGAACACCCGATGAAGCCGCTGCTGATGGTGGGGATCCTCGGAGCCCTGACGACTTTCTCTTCCTTTGCCCTCGATACGGTGGTGCTGGCTCAACATGGGGCCTATCTGAAAGCGCTGCTCAATATCGGTCTCAATCTCTTCCTCTGTCTGGCCATGGTGGTGCTGGGCATGCAGTTGGTTGCGAGCCGGGTTTAAGGTGTCCGGACGCCAGTGGCTCTGGTAAACTGGCGGCCATTCTTTGCTCTATGGGTGTTTAAGGGATGTCAGAACAAGCAACGACAACGCATTTTGGCTTTAAAACCGTGGCCGCGACCGAGAAGGAAACTCTGGTAGCAGGTGTCTTCCATTCGGTGGCAGCCAAGTATGATCTGATGAACGATCTGATGTCGTTCGGCATCCACCGCCTGTGGAAGCGCTTCACCATCGACTGTTCCGGTGTGCGCAAGGGCCAGAAGGTGCTGGATCTGGCCGGTGGTACCGGTGACTTGACAGCCAAGTTCTCCCGCATCGTCGGCGAGACCGGTCAGGTGGTGCTGGCGGATATCAACGACTCCATGCTGAAAGTGGGCCGCGACAAGCTGCGCAATCTGGGGGTCGCCAACAACGTCTCCTACGTGCAGGCCAATGCCGAGGCGCTCCCTTTCCCCGATAACCACTTCGACGTCATCACCATCGGCTTCGGCCTGCGCAACGTCACCGACAAGGACAAGGCGCTCGCCTCCATGTTCCGGGTGCTCAAGCCGGGTGGCCGTCTGCTGGTGCTGGAGTTCTCCAAGCCGGTCAGCGAAGTGATCGCCAAGCTCTATGACCTCTACTCCTTCAAACTGCTGCCGAAAATGGGCGAAATCGTCGCGAACGACAGTGAAAGCTACAAATATCTGGCAGAGTCCATCCGCATGCACCCGGATCAGCAGACCCTGGCTGGCATGATGGAAAATGTCGGTTTCGAGCAGGTGGAATACTTCAATCTGACCCAGGGTGTGGTCGCCCTGCACCGCGGTTACAAGTTTTAAGGTTGCCTATGCCGATGGATGCCATGGTCACCGCGGTGATCGAAACCAGCCTCAACCAGTTGCTGGCGCTGGACAAACAGAGCCCGGAGCGGCTGCGCAAACTGGTGGGCAAGGTGCTCAAGCTGGAGCTGCGTGAACTCAAGCCACTCTGGTTTGTCTTCTCCGAGCGTCGGCTGGATGTGCTGGCCCAGCATGAAGGGGAGGCCGATGCGGTGCTCAGCCTGTCGCTGACCGCCCTCGGTCTGCTGAAAGACCCGTCCGCCCTGACCCGCTATATCCGCGAGGAGAAGCTGGATCTGAGCGGTGATCCCCAGCTGGTACAGGCATTCAGCGTGCTATTGGGTGAGCTGGATATCGACTGGGAAGAGGAGCTGTCGCGCTATACCGGCGATGTGCTGGCCCACACCCTGTTCAGCGGTGCCCGTCAGGCGTGTCGCCTGGTCGGTCGCGAGCTGTGCCGCACCCGCAGCCAGCTGGCGGAATATCTGACCGAAGAGGCCCGCCTCGCCCCCGGCCCGCTGGAGGTGGCGAGTTTCAACGATGACGTCGAGGTGCTGGCCCAGCAGCTCAAGGCCGTCGAACTGCGGCTGGCCCGCTTCGAACAGCAGGTGACCTGATGACCCCGAAGGAGTTCAAACGCCTCTATCGCATCATCACCATCCTGCTGGAGCAGGGCATCGACGAACTGGTGCCCGCCCGCTATCAACCCTGGCCGGGTCGTCTGGCCCGTCGCTCCCTGTTCTGGCTCAAGAACAAACAACCGGATCTCAGCCGCGGTGCCCGCATCCGCCTCGCCTTCGAGGCCCTTGGCCCCATCTTCATCAAGTTTGGCCAGATGCTCTCGACCCGCCGCGACCTGCTGCCGCCGGATATCGCCGAAGAGCTGGCCCTGTTGCAGGACAGAGTGCCCCCCTTCTGTGGTCAGGCGGCGCGCCAGCAGATCGAGCTGAGCTTGGGTTGTCCCATCGAAACCCTGTTTGACGACTTCGACGAGACGCCGCTGGCGTCGGCCTCCATCGCGCAGGTGCATACCGCCCGCCTGAAGGAGAGTGGCCGCGAGATCGTCATCAAGGTGATCCGTCCCGACATCGAGCCGGTTATCGAGGCTGACCTGCGGTTGATGCAGGCGCTGGCCCGTCTGGTGGCCCGCTTCGTGCCCCAGAGTGCGCGACTGCGCCCCATCGAGGTGGTGGAGGAGTATCGCAAGACCATCCTCGACGAGCTGAATTTGATGCGCGAAGCGGCCAACGCCATCCAGCTACGCCGCAATTTCACCGGCTCCGAGGCGCTCTATGTGCCTGAAATCATCACCGACCTCTGCCGCGAGCAGGTGCTGGTGATGGAGCGCATCTACGGTATTCCGGTCTCCGATATACCGGCGCTGGAAGCCAACGGCACCAATATGAAGCTGCTGGCCGAGCGCGGGGTGGAGGTCTTCTTCACCCAGGTGTTCCGCGACAGCTTCTTCCACGCCGATATGCACCCGGGCAACATCTTCGTCTCTTACGAACATCCGGAAAACCCGCTCTGGATCGGCATCGACTGCGGCATCGTCGGTACCCTCAATCGGGAAGACAAACGCTATCTGGCGGAGAACTTCCTCGCCTTCTTCAACCGAGACTATCGTCGGGTGGCGGAGCTGCACGTGGAGTCGGGCTGGGTACCGGCAGACACCAAGGTGGACGAGTTCGAGTTCGCCATCCGCACCGTGCTGGAGCCTATCTTCGAGAAGCCGCTCTCCGAGATCTCGTTCGGTCACGTGCTGCTCAACCTGTTCAACACCGCGCGTCGCTTCCATATGACGGTGCAGCCGCAACTGGTGCTGCTGCAAAAGACCCTGCTCTATGTGGAAGGGTTGGGGCGTCAGCTCTACCCGCAGCTCGATTTGTGGCAGACCGCCAAGCCGTTCCTCGAAAACTGGATGCACGAACAGGTCGGGCCCAAGTCGGTATTGAACGCCATCAAGGAGAAGGCGCCATTCTGGGCGGAGAAGCTGCCGGAGCTGCCGGAGCTGGTATATGAGACTTTGCGTCAGACCCGTCATCAGCAGCGTCATTTCGACCAGATGTTTGCCGAGTTCCGCCGTCACAGCCGTCGGCAGGGGCAGGCCCGCTACCTCTTAGGGGTTGGAGCCAGCCTGCTATTGGCGGGTGTATTCTTGCTGACCCAAAAACAACACATTGAGTGGGGACAAGCCAGTCTCGCCGGTGCAGCCCTCTGCTGGCTGGTCGGCTGGTTGCGAACCCGTTCCCATTAATCAACAACCGCGCCGTCAGGCGCCTGTTCTGGAGAGAAAATCATGGGTGGTATCAGTATTTGGCAATTGTTGATCATTGCAGTCATCGTCGTGCTGCTGTTCGGTACCAAGAAACTGCGAGGCATTGGCGGTGATCTAGGCGCGGCGGTCAAAGGGTTCAAGAAAGCCCTCTCCGACGAGCCGGCTGATGCCAAGGCCGAGCAGAAAGATGCCGAGTTTCCCCCGAAACAGCTGAACGAAGCGGCCACTCAGAGCAGTGAGACCGCCAAGCAGAAAGACAAAGACCAGGCCTAAGCCATGTTCGATATCGGTTTTTGGGAGCTGGTCGTTATCGGTGTGGTAGCACTGGTGGTACTGGGGCCCGAGCGGCTGCCGGTTGCTATCCGCACGGCTACCCACTGGATCCGCCTCATTCGTTCGACCGCGAACTCGGTCAAGTCCGAGCTGGAGCAGGAGCTCAAGTTGCAAGAGCTGCACAACGACCTCAAGAAGGCCGAACAGTTGCAGATGAGCAACCTGAGCCCCGAGCTGCAGGAGTCCATCGAACAGCTCAAAGCGGCGGCCCAGTCGGTCAATCGCCCCTATCAGGTTGAGAACGAGATCCGTCCGCCGCGCCCCGAGCCGGTCGCCCAGGCTGAGCCTGCCACGCCGGTTGAGCCTGCGGTGCAGCTGAGCCACGACGTGCCTCCGGTCAATAGCCAGCGGGAGAGTGAGCCGGTGCCGGTCAGCGATTCCGCAGTAAAAGGGGAGGTGAAGCCATGAGTCAGGCCGAACAACCCCTGATCAGCCATCTGGTTGAGCTGAGAACCCGTTTGCTGCGCTCCATTACCGCCATCCTCGTGGTGTTTCTGGCGCTGATCTACTTCTCCAACAACATCTACGACTTCGTGGCCCAGCCGCTGCTCAGCCAGCTGCCGGAAGGGACCAGCATGATAGCGACGGATGTGGCGACCCCCTTCCTGACGCCGATCAAGCTGACCCTGGTGGTCTCCTTCTTCGTGGCGATCCCCTATCTGCTCTATCAGGCCTGGGCCTTTATCGCCCCCGGCCTGTACCAGCACGAACGGCGCCTCATCATGCCGCTGGTGGTCTCCAGTGCCCTGCTGTTCTATGCGGGCATGGCGTTCGCCTACTACGTGGTGTTCCCGCTGGTGTTCGGTTTCTTCACCAGTACCGCACCCGCCGGGGTGACAGTGGCGACCGACATCGCCAGCTATCTGGACTTCGTACTGACCCTGTTTTTCGCGTTCGGGGTGGCGTTCGAAATTCCGGTGGCCACCATACTGCTCTGCTGGACTGGCGTGACCACACCGCAAAACCTGAAGGAGAAACGTCCCTACGTTATCGTCGGGGTGTTTGTGGTCGGCATGCTGCTGACGCCGCCTGATGTCTTCTCCCAGACCCTGCTCGCCATCCCGATGTGGGCGCTGTGGGAGATAGGTCTGTTCTTCGCCCGCTTCTACGTGAAGAAAGAGGATGAAGAGCAACAGGAACAACCGGATGGGGAGAGCTGAGGCTCTGTTCGTCACCTGTTTGCCGGACGGCGAGAGGATGACGACGTCCGCAGGAATAGCAGAACGAGGGGAGCTGAGGCTCCCTTCCTCTTTTCATGCTCCCGTTCGAGGCGTATGGTAAGACCCCATTCGGTAGATGGTTTTCAAATACCTGATATGTATTCCTTTTGTTCGGAACGTCTCATCCCATGATCGATATCGGTTTAAACCTGACCAGCAGCCAGTTCGTCGGTGAACAGCCTGAGCTGGTGGCCCGTGCCCGCGCCGCCGGAGTGGACGCGCTGATCCTCACCGGTACCGATCTGGCTGGTAGCCGCGAGAGCGCCGAGTTGGCCGCCCGCTGGCCGGGCTACTGCTTCTCCACCGCCGGGGTCCATCCCCACGACGCCAAGAGTGTCGTTGCGGCGACCCTGCCCACCTTGCGCGAGCTGGCAGCCTTGCCGCAGGTGGTCGCCATCGGTGAGTGCGGTCTCGACTACAACCGCGACTTCTCCCCCCGTCCGGTGCAGGATGCGGTATTCGACGGCCAGCTGGCACTGGCTGCCGAGCTCGGGATGCCGGTGTTTCTCCACTGTCGTGATGCGCACGCCCGTTTCATCGAGATCCTTCGTCCCTGGTTGCCCAGACTGCCGGGTGCCGTGCTGCACTGCTTCACCGGTTCCGATGAGGAGCTGGACGAGTGTCTGGCGCTGGGGCTGCATATCGGGGTGACCGGCTGGCTCTGCGATGAGCGCCGTGGTCAGCTGCTGCGCGAACAGGTAGCGCGTATTCCGGCCGGTCGGCTGATGATCGAGACCGATGCCCCCTATCTGGTGCCGCGAGATCTGAAACCGCGCCCGAAACGCAACGAACCTGCTTTTTTGCCGCACATCGCCCAGGTGGTGGCGGCCTGTCGTGGTGAAGCGCCCGAGGCCTTGCTGGCCCATACCCGGGCCACCTCCGCCGCGTTCTTCCAACTTCCTCTCCAGGAGTGATTCATGGCTACAACTCTTCCGGGCGCCTTTCCGGGCCGCCGCCTGCGCCGTCTGCGCAAACATGATTTCAGCCGTCGTCTGGTGCGCGAGAACGTACTGACCGTCAACGATCTCATCTATCCGGTGTTCGTGCTGGAGGGGGAGAACCGTCGGGAAGCCGTTCCCTCCATGCCGGGGGTGGAGCGTCTCTCCATCGATCTGCTGTTGGAAGAGGCAGCCGAGCTGGTGGAGCTGGGCGTACCTGCCATCGCCCTGTTCCCGGTCACTCCGCTGGAGAGCAAGAGCCTGATGGCGGAGGAGGCATACAACCCGAACGGACTGGCCCAGCGCACCGTGCGTGCCCTCAAGGCCCGCTTCCCGGAGCTCGGGGTGATCACCGACGTGGCGCTCGATCCGTTCACCACCCACGGGCAGGACGGCATTATCGATGACGAAGGCTATGTGCTGAACGACATCACCACCGAGATCCTGATCAAGCAGGCGCTCTCCCACGCCGAGGCCGGAGTCGATATAGTCGCGCCGTCCGACATGATGGATGGCCGCATCGGCGCCATCCGCGCGGCGCTGGAGGAGAACGGCTTCATCAACACCCAGATCATGGCCTACTCCGCCAAGTACGCTTCCTGCTACTACGGCCCGTTCCGTGATGCGGTTGGCTCTGCCGGCAACCTCGGCAAGAGCAACAAGGCCACCTATCAGATGGATCCGGCCAACAGTAACGAAGCCCTGCACGAAGTGGCGCTGGATATTCAGGAAGGGGCCGACAGCGTGATGGTCAAGCCAGGCATGCCCTATCTGGACGTGGTTCGTCAGGTGAAGGATCAGTTCGGCGTGCCGACTTTCGCCTATCAGGTGAGCGGCGAGTACGCCATGCACATGGCGGCGATCCAGAATGGCTGGCTGAAAGAGAAGGAGACCATCATGGAGTCCCTGCTCTGCTTCAAGCGGGCCGGTGCCGATGGCATCCTCACCTACTTCGCCAAGCGCGTGGCGCAGTGGCTGAAGGAAGATGCCCGCTAAGCTGATGTATCCGAGCGTGTAACGGATAGAAAAGAGGGGAGCCGATGGCTCCCCTCTTTCGTTACTGATAGCTGATTACAGCTTTATCCAGGCATCGCTCCAGGCAGTGCCGGTACCCGGCGCATAGTGGCTGGTCGAGCCGCCACACCAGCCGCTGTAGGGCCAGGGTTTGCACTCGTAGTCGCCACCGGCATTGCTGACCCGTTCGCCACTCTGATAAGCGGTGCCCGCAACATAGGCCGGGTAGCTGCCGTTACCACCGTCACTGTCACCACCCGGAGCCTGTTCCACCAATGCCAGGGTGAAGCGGCGCTCGAAGCCCTGCTTGCTCCCCTCAGCCATGCCCGCCAGCAACAGCTCGTAACTGCCGGCCGCTAGGCCAGACTGTGCCAGCTGCAGGGAACCCTGACCATCGATCAGGGCGCTGCCGGTGGCGACCGGATTGCCATCCTGCAACAGGGTCGCGGTGATGGTCACCGGGTTGGCGGTGGTCAGCGTCAGACTGAAGTCGAGCGCGCCGTTGACGATGAGATATTCGGCCGCCAGATCGGTGACGGTGAAGTCACTGTTGCTACCGGTAGTGGGCAGAATGAAGTCTCCGCTCAGGTAGGTGAGACCGGTCCAGCCGGAGCTGGTCAGCCAGTGCTTGCCATTGGTCTGATAGACGTTGGGCAACTGGGTGCACTGTTTGTTGTCATTAACGAAGCCGATACCGTAAAAGCCCGCCACATTCTTGTAGCAGAGCTGGCGTCCATTCTGGTGCAGCACTGGCTGATCCAGCTTGCCCTTGTGGTGGAGTGACAGCCAGTCAAACTGGTTGATGGCCGAGACCAGCGGCACAAACTGGCCATCGGGCTGACGATAACGGATCAGGGATCCGGCATCACAGAGCAGACCCTCAGCCTGCTGTTCGACGTAGCCGTAGTACTGCTCGCCATCCTGGAAGGTGAACCGGCAGAGATTGCCTTTCTCCGACTCCTTGGGGATCCAGCCCATCAGCAATCGCTCCTGATTGGTCAGGGCCGCCAGCTGCCCGGCACTGAAATCGCTGCCGTTGGCTACCCAGCCTTGCGGCATGGTGGAGAATTGCATGAAGTAGTGGTCGGTATAGTACATGTGGCTGTCAGCGCGGTGCTTGCGAGCCCCCTGGCTGACCGAGTTGTAGCGATAGATGTCGTTTTCCGGCTTGTGGAAACCGTTGAGATCATCGTCCAGATAGGGCAGGTCGCCCTTGCGGATATGGTAGTTGGCCATACCCGTCATCAGGGGATGCCAGCCGTGGCTGCCACGGGCAAACGCGCTCTCATGGCTGTAGGACTTCCCATCGAAGCCGTGGCCAAATTCGTGGGCAATGATGCCCCAACTGCCGTAGTAGTGGCTGACAAAGTTAAAGGTATCGACCCCGGTGATGCCACCACTCCCCAGCCCGCCCCCCATGGCGGTGATCCCCAGGTTGAGGTAGGGGCGCTTCATCAGGCTGTGGTAGTAGTAGTCATAATCGGCGGCCGTAAAGATCCCGTTCGGCACATAGCTGTTGCCGCCATTGCCGAACATCTCGTAGCCGTTCACCGCCTTGAAGTTGTACCAGACGTGTTTGAACTCCTCGGTCGAGACCATGTAGGCCAGGTTGGTGGCGATGATCAGCCACTCGCGGGCGTAGAGGGCATTGATGGGGCGCCAGGAGCCGCTGGTGTTGGTGGCGAAGCGCACGTTCCAGCTTGGCTTGAGGCGTGCCAGCTTCTGGGCAAACGGATCCGAGTTGGAGCTGAACCTGTGCTCGAACTGGGCAGGCAGATTGATGCTGTTGTCGAGCAGGTTGTTGAGATCAAACACTCCGTCGCGGCTGGCGCTGTTGAAGCGTCCCTGCTCGCCAAAGGCGCTCAGTGGCAGGGTGATTTGGGCATGGGCGGGCAGGCGATCGAGCTGGCCCAGGATCAGCCACTTGTTGATACCGTTCAGGCGTGACTCGATATTGATGTCATGCAGCTCTCTGGCGGCATAGTTGGTAATGCGCACCGTGTCGTTATCAAGCAGCTCGGTCTTGACCAGCGAATTGATGTTGACCGAACGCTGGGCGCGATCGATCAGCACCTCGTAGGGTTCGTCATTGCGCAGTATGTAGCTGACTGCGGCCGGCATCAGCTGATCGAAGATCAGCGGGCGAGCCGGCAACTGCTCGTCGGCCGTGAAGCTGATCTCCTTGCTCAGCAGCTGGTTGAAACCCAGGCCGCGTTCGTTGGCGGTGACAAGCGCCGAGCCCGCCAGCTGGAGATCTTTCAGCGCCGCCACGGGCTGCTGGTTGATCTCCCGGACAGTAAAGGTCGGGTTCTTGAACTGAAAGTCGTTGGCGATCAGGGTATCGGCATCATGCCACTCGATGCGGTCCTTGAAGTTCACCACCAGCCGATCGCCATCCATGTCGATTTTTTGCAGATTGCTGTCGGCGATCACCTGCTCAGGCGCCAGCGGGATGTTGCTGGCGATGGCATCAGCCAGTTTGCGCAGGTCATAGATGTAGTAGTTTTTGCCGGCGGTGTGGGCCAGGAGATAGTCACCCACCTGATGGAGTTGCACCAGACGGTGGCTGTATTTTCCTTCAAAGGCGAGCCGACCGGCGATGGGGGTCTTGAGACTGTTCTCCGGCGTCACATCCTGCTGGCGGTAGACCTTGATCTCGCTCAGCGCATCGGCCACCAGCACGTAATCCTGATTGGCAAAGACGGCCTGGGCGCGGTGCAGGCTGTTGCTGCCGGAATCCCGACCGGTTCCCAGGGTGGTGACATGGCGATGCTCGTCGGCCAGATCGAAGATATCGACCCGGTGCGAGTAGCGCGAGACCACGTAGAGCAGGTTGTTGCGGACAAACAGTTCGCTGACCTGGTTGTAGGCCGTGGCACTGCCGGTTGCGGTGCCGCGGATCTCGCCAATCTGCTGGCGGCTCGGGATATCGACAATGGCCACATGGCCCGGATTGCCGTTCTGGCTGACATAGAGCCGATCCTGATAGCGCTCGACCGCCGTAATCAGGCTGGCGTCCAGCCCCAGCTGGTCGGCCGTCAGCTCCTCGCCTTTGTCCAGATATTGCAGCGAGGTGGCAAACGAGTTGACGCTGCAGGAGCTGGTCTCCATCACCACCCGGGTGCGTTCGCCATTCTGGATCTGGCCGTGGGGGAAGTACTCCAGCAGACAGCCGTTGCCGTAGTCATAGTTGCCAAAGCGTTTGTTGACCGCTACGACCCCACCGTCGTACCAGGTCAGCTCCCACTCCTCATCGAAGAAATCAAAGACGTTACGAATGGCTGTTTCGTCGAAAAAGTGGGGTTTGGGCAGATCGAACAGGATGTGGTTATCCGCTGTCAGCGGGTAGAGCAGGCCGTTGATGGCAAGGTGGCGCTTGCCATCCTTGATGATCACGTTCTGCTCGTCAGCCGCACTCTGGTGCAGCGCGGCGAGGCGCGCCGTCATCTGCTCGTAGTGCTCCTGATAGGTTTGTTTGAAATAGGCTTGTTCGCGCTCATCGGCCACAACATGGGCCGACAGCAGCAGACCGAGCAGGGTGGCAAGCTTGGTGGTTCTTGGCATGGTGATTTCCTTATCTTGGTTGTTGTTGGATGTTTTTTGGTGGTTGGCAAGCATGTAAAAGAGAGGGGCTAACCCGTCCGGGTCAGTGCATCCTGCCCATCGGCAGCGTGGCCGACGGGCAGGATATGGGCGGGGGCCTGTCGGCCCCCGTTAGTGGTTGGGGCAAGGTCAGAGCTTGATCCAGGCATCGCTCCAGGCAGAGCCGGTACCCGGTGCATAGTGGCTGATCGAGCCGCCACACCAGCCGCTGTAGGGCCAGGGTTTGCACTCGTAGTTGCCACCGGCATTGCTGACCCGATCACCGGCCTGATAGCTGGTGTTGGGGGCATAGGCCGGGTAGTCACCTTCGCTACCGCCGTTGCTCTCTTCGGTCAGCGCAACCGGGAAGCGCTGCACCACCGGCTGCTGGCCATCTGCCAGACCGGTGATGACTACTTCGTAGCTACCGTCGGTCACATTGCTGCCCTGCAGCACCAGGGTGCTGGTGCCGTTCACCTTGCTGCTGGTGGTGCCGTGGCTGCGGCCGTTCTGCTCCAGGGTCGCGGTGATCTGTACCGGGTTGGCGGTCGTCACGTTGAAACGGATGCTGACCTGACCGTTGACTATGGTGTAGTCGGAGCCCATGGCGCTGACGGTGAAGTCGCTGCTGCCTTCGGCGGGGGGCGTTGTGCCGCCGCAGTCGCTGTCGCCCTGTACGCGCCAGACGCCCCAGTCACCCGTGGTGCCCGGCTCTTCGTTCTGGGTCCACCAGCCAGCCAGCCAGTTCTTGCCGTTGTGGCTGACGATGTCGCCGCCCACGTAGACCTTCTTGGCATCCCAGCTGTTTTCACAGACGGCGCCCTGCTCCCTGACGGTCACGTTGCGCTGCTGGGTTACCTGCTGACCGGCGCTGTCGCTCACCTGATAGGTGAGGGTGTAGCGGCCGACCTTGCTGCTGTCGACGCTGCCGCTGACCTTGACTTGGGCGGTCAGGTCGCCATCTTCTTCATCATGGGCGCTGACGCCAGCCATCGGATCGAAGGGGGTACCCAGCTCCAGCGTGGTGTCTGTGACGCCGCTGAATACCGGCTTCATGCTGTAGACCTCGATGGTACGTACCTGCTCGGTGACGTTGTTGTCGCGATCGCTCACCTTGTAGGTGAGGGGGTAGAGGCCGATACGCTGGCTGTCTACCGAGCCTTCTACCTGGATCTGGCCAGTCAGGTCGCCATCTTCCTTGTCGTTGGCGCTGACACCGGCCAGCGGATCAAAGGCGGTGCCCTGTTTGATGCGGGTATCACTCAGGCCGCTGAACACCGGCTTGCCGTTGTCGACCGGGGGCGTGATCTCCTGATCGTGGATGAAGGGGCCGTAGCTCTTGATGAAGGATTCGTTGTAGGACTGACCGGCGGCGTTGCGGCCCATGTCCCAGTTGATGGACCAGGTCATCACGCCACGCAGCGGTTGCCCCTCGCTCTTCAGGCGGTTGAAGGCGTTGTAGAGTTTCTGCGGATCCTGCACATAGCCGGTGGCGGCGGCGTCGATGTTGGTCGGAATGCCGAACACCAGCTTGTCATGGGGGATCTTGTAGAAGCCGCGGGTACCGTTGCTCAGCGAATCCGCCATGTAGTAGATGAACTCTTCTTTCAGGGCATCGTTGTTCTGGGCAATCCAGCCGATGCCATCGATGTAGATACCGTCGCCACCCTGGTTGTAGAACTGGGGGTTGATCCAGTCGTAGTAGCCTTCCAGATTGCGGATATAGGGGATGTAGGCGCCAGTCTGGGTCAGATAGGGGAACTCCGGCGCCATGGTGATGAGGAAGTTTTTCCCCTGGGCACGGTAGTGATCCTTGACCAGACGCAGGGCCGCCGGGATCACGGTCTGGTTGTCGGCGGCAGTGATGGCGGCCTGTTCCAGGTCGATATCCAGCCCGTCGAAGCCATAGGTTTCCACAAGACGGATGATCTCGTCGGCAAAGGCCTGCTCCTGACCCTTGCGCAGCTCGATGTGCGCATCGGCACCGCCCAGCGCCAGCAGCACGGAACGGCCCTGACGGTTCAGCTCGGCGATCTGCTCGATAAACTGGCTTTCGCTCATGCCGATGGCCGGGTCGAGTTTGAAGGTGGGGATGGGATCGCTGCCATAAACCTTCATGAAGGAGACATCGACCACGTTGTATTGCGGGTTGACCTGATCGAGCTTGACGCAGGGGGCGATACCGCCCTTGTAGCCCGAGCCGTCACACCAGTTGTGCCAGTAGCCGACCACTACGCCGGACTGGGGGTTGACCATCGCCTGACCGGCACTGGCGGCATATGCCATGGGGGCGCCCATGCCGAGCAGGCAGCCAAGCAGGGATAATTTGAGTTTGTTCATCGTCTCTCCGTACGGTGCAAATGGGGCGTCGGTTGTGACCGGACGTCCTCGGGGGCAGCCCCGCTGTCATAGGTGTTTTCCCTTAGACCGGTGGCTTTGCGTCGCGCCCTTTCGGGTCACTTTGCCTTTTTCACCCGATTTCTGTGCAGCGCAGAGAATCAAGTGACCTGCATGGCAGGTTGCCTATGATAGATGCTTGAAAATAAATTAATCAATAGCTGGTTTTGATTCTAATTCACTGAAAAATATTGATAATTTGTTACAGTCACCACATTTTGTCCGTTTCCATGATTGAGCATGACGGTACTTGGCTGGCAGCTGTGGCGCCGGTAAATGGCGACTTTTTGCCCCTTGAAAGTAGCGGTAAGAGCCGAAAAAGGCCCACAGATTCATTCTGTTACTGGCTGTTGATAGCAAAACTGCAGCAACGGCAGAGATCCGGGTCGCAATGGCTGGAAAAGTACAGGGTTGCGGCGGATTCCCGCTTGATTATTGCGTGGCTTGGCCACATGTTAGAAAGCCATACAGAGCTGCTAAAGCGGTCTGTTCAAGACCAAACAAGAGGTAACCGGGATGAATAACCCTTTGCTGACAATGGATTCGCTGCCCCCTTTCAGCCAGATCAAGCCGGAGCAGGTTCAGCCTGCCGTGATTCAGGCGATTGCTGACTGCAAGCAGAAGATCAGCGATGTGCTGGCCCAGCGTGATCCCCATACCTGGGATAGCCTGATTGCCCCGCTGGAAGAGGTAAATGACCGCCTGTCACGGATCTGGTCACCGGTCAGCCACCTCAACTCCGTACTCAACAGCGAAGCGCTGCGCGAGGCCCATGATGCCTGCCTGCCGCTGCTCTCCGAATTCCAGACCTATGTTGGTCAGCATGAAGGGCTCTATCAGGCCTATCTGGCCCTCTCCCAGAGCGATGATTTCCCGCTGCTCAGCGGCGCCCAGCGCAAGGAGATCCAGAATACCCTGCGTGACTTCCGCCTCTCCGGCATCGGTCTGCCTGCCGAGGCGCAGCAGCGTTACGGCGAAATTCAGGCCCGCCTCTCCGAGCTGGCCTCCCGTTTCAGCAACAACGTGCTGGACGCAACCCAGGGCTGGCACAAGCTGGTGGCCGATGAAGCCGAATTGGCCGGTCTGCCCGAGAGCGTGCGTGCCGCTGCCCGTCAGATGGCTGAACTTAAAGGCAAAGAGGGGTGGCTGTTCACGTTGGATATCCCCTCTTATCTGCCGGTGATGATGTATGCTGACAACCGCGAGCTGCGCGCCGAGATGTACGAAGCCTTCACCACCCGCGCCTCCGATCAGGGCCCCAATGCGGGCAAGTGGGACAACTCCGCCATCATGAGCGAGCTGCTCACCCTGCGCCGCGAACTGGCTCAGCTGCTGGGGTTCGCCAACTATGCCGAGCTCTCCCTGGCCACCAAGATGGCGGACAAGACCGAACAGGTGGTGAGCTTCCTCACCGACCTGGCGGCCAAATCCCTGCCACAAGGCAAGGCCGAGCTGGAGGAGATCCGCGCCTTCGCCGCCGAGCAGCATGGTCAGAGCGAGCTGGCCGCCTGGGATCTCGCCTACTACGCCGAGAAGCTCAAGCAGCACAAGTTCTCCATCTCCGATGAGCAGTTGCGCCCCTACTTCCCCGCCAGCAAGGTGGTGAAGGGGTTGTTCGAAGTGGTGAAGCGGGTGTTCGGCATGAAGGTGCGCGAGCGCCTCGGCATCGACACCTGGCACCCGGACGTGCGCTTCTACGATATCTTTGATGCCGACGACGAGCTGCGCGGCAGCTTCTATCTAGACCTCTATGCCCGCGAGCACAAGCAGGGCGGCGCCTGGATGGATGTCTGCCTGGGTCGTCGCTACCGTCAGGATGGCTCGCTGCAAAAGCCGGTGGCCTACCTGACCTGCAACTTCAACGGCCCGGTGGATGGCAAGCCTGCGCTGTTCACCCACAACGAAGTGGTCACCCTGTTCCATGAGTTTGGCCACGGCATCCACCACATGCTGACCCGCATCGATGTGGCCGGTGTCGCCGGTATCAACGGCGTGGCCTGGGATGCGGTCGAGCTGCCGAGCCAGTTCCTCGAGAACTGGTGCTGGGAGTCCGAGGCGCTGGCCTTTATCTCCGGCCACTACGAGACCGGCGAGCCTCTGCCTGCCGATCTGCTGGAGAAGATGCTGACCGCCCGCAACTTCCAGGCCGCCATGCAGATGCTGCGCCAGCTGGAGTTCGCCCTGTTCGACTTCCGTCTCCATCAGGAGTTTGATCCGGCCAATCCGGCGCAGCTTCCGGCGCTGCTGGACGAGGTGCGCAGTCAGGTGGCCGTGATGACGCCACCGGCGTTCAACCGCTTCCAGCACAGCTTCTCCCACATCTTCGCGGGCGGCTATGCGGCGGGCTACTACAGCTACAAGTGGGCCGAGGTGCTCTCTGCCGATGCCTTCTCCCGCTTCGAGGAGGAGGGGATCTTCAACCCTGCGACCGGCCAATCCTTCCTGAAGAATATTCTGGAGAAGGGGGGCTCGAAGGAGCCGATGGAGCTGTTCCGAGCCTTCCGTGGCCGGGAGCCAAAGGTCGATGCGCTGTTGCGACACAGCGGTATTGCCGCCTGAGATTCCTGACCCGCCGCCTGTGTGAGCTTCAAGCAGGTACACTGTTTTGCGGCATAGTGGGATCGAGTCGTGATTTCTGCGACAAAAAGGGACCTTTTGGTCCCTTTTTTCAAGGCTTTTTAATATCTTGCTGATTGCATATTTGCACTGCCCACGGCTCTTCAGTAGAGTCGTGTTCTAACCTTCAAGGAGAGAAAGCCACTTGCCATGAGGCGAGCACTCGATTCCGTCTATCAAATCATCTCCAGTCTGGCTCATTCGAGCGGCCAGGGATATTTCGATACCTTTGTGAGTGAAATCGCCGCTGCTGTGATGGCTGATGTCGTCCTGATCGCCAGCAGGGAATCAAATGCTTCCCATCTTACGGTTCAGGCTGCCCATCCCTCCTCTCTTGACCCCGATACCCTGACGCTGCCAATCACTGACTCTCCCGATGCCATTACCTGGCAGGAGGGGGAAGCCTGGTTCAGCGATCGTCTGTTGCAGCTGTTCCCCGCGATGCCGCTTGCCGATGCGTGGCAAGCCCAAGCCTACGCCGGGATCGCCCTCAAGGATGCGGATGGCGAGACCATAGGCATCTGCTGCCTGCTCTATCGTCAGCCGCAGGCCAATATGACCAAGGTGATGGGGCTGCTCCGGTTGCTGGGGCCGCTGGCCGGTCGCGAACTGGCGCTGATGCTGCAACGCCAGCTGCCGCAACTCTTGCCTGATACCCCTCATGTGCTGCAGAGCATGCTGTTTCAGGCCCCGGTGGGGATCGGCAAACTCGATCTCACCGGCCGTATTCTCTGGGCCAACCCGGCCATCGAGAAGATGCTGGGTTATCCCCTCGACGAGCTGCTTCATCGCTCCATCTCCGACATCAATCACCCGGAGGATTGGCAGCGCAGCCTTGAGTGCTACGAAGAGATCCGGCGCGGCGAGCGCAGCAGTTTCACCCAGGAGAAGCGCTACTTCTGCAAGGGGGGCGAGATCCTGTGGGGGCGGGTAACTGTCACCCTGATCCGCGACGAGCAGCAGCAGCCGGACTACCTGATGGTGCTGCTGGAGAATATCGATCCCCTCAAGCGCCATGCGGAGCAGCTCAAGCTCTCTCACCGGGTCTACGACAACCTCTCCGAAGCGATTCTGGTGTGCGATGCCGACAGCCGCATCATCTCGGTCAACCCGGCCTTCGAGCAGATCACCGGCTACAGCAGCGACGAGGTGCGGGGCCAGCGTCCCAGCATGCTCAAGTCCGGGCTGCACGATCAGACCTTTTATGCCGACATGTATCACGCGCTGGAGCGGGTGGGGGTGTGGCGTGGCGAAGTGTGGAACAAGCGCAAGAACGGCAAGCTCTATCCGCAGCAGCTGATGATCAGCACCCTGCGCGAAGCGGGCAAAATCCAGCAATATATCGCCATTTTCAGCGATCTTTCCCAGACCAAGGTGGCCGAGCAGAAGATCGCGACCCAGGCCAACTACGACAACCTCACCAGCTTGCCCAACCGCTGGCTGTTTGGCCGCTGCCTCACCCGTTTCTGCGAGCGGGGCGAGCGCTTCGCGCTTATGGTGCTCGACCTCAACAACTTCAAGGCGGTCAATAACAGCATGGATCACCATGCTGGCGATGCCCTGTTGCGGGAGGTGTCGGATCGACTGGTGAGCCGGGTGCGCACCGAAGATTTGGTGGCCCGTATCGGTGGCGATGAGTTCGCGTTCCTGGTGCCCGGCATCGTCACCCGCCGTCAGGCCGAGGTGTTTGCCAAGCAGGTGATCGGCAGCTTTGCCCGTCCCTTTATGCTGGCCAACCAGCATCTCTATGTGACCGCGACCATCGGCATGACCCTCTGCCCGGTCGATGGCAGCGAGAGCGACGAGCTGCTGCGCAACGCCGAACAGGCGCTGTTTGCGGCCAAGCGGCAGGGAAGGTTGCTCGGTGCCTACTGCTCATCCATGCGGGAAGAGGTGCGCCAGCGCCACCAGATGCAGCAGGATTTGGCCGAAGCGATCAAGCTGGAGCAGCTGACCATGGCCTACCAGCCCATCTGGGACAACCGCAGCGGACGGGTCGCCAAGCTGGAGGCGCTGGTGCGCTGGTATCACCCCCACTGGGGGCAGGTATCCCCTGCCGAGTTTATTCCGCTGGCGGAAGAGGCAGGTCTGATTCAGGGGCTGGGGACGCTGGTATTGTGGCAGTCGTGCCGGGATCTGGCGCGGTTGCAGCAGTCCGGTTTTCCGGATCTGCAGATGTCGATCAACCGCTCCACCATGGAGTTCCAGACCATTGACCCCGAGGCGAGCGAGTGGCTCAAGGTGATCCAGCACTTCGGGCTCGATCCTGCCGACATCGTCATCGAAATCACCGAATCTCTGCTGATGGAGAGCAGCGATCAGCACAGGGTGCGGATCGATGCCCTGCGCGAGGCGGGCTGCAAGCTGGCCATCGACGATTTTGGTACCGGCTACTCGGCCCTCAACTATCTGCGCACCTTCCCGGTAGATCTGGTCAAGATCGACCGCTCCTTCGTGCGCCATATCCCCTTCAACGAGCAGGATAGGATGCTGCTCGACGGCATCATCAACATAGTGCACAACCTCGGCATGCAGGTGGTGATCGAGGGGGTAGAGACCCGCGAGCAACTCAACTTCCTTTGCCAGAAAGGGTGCGCCTTTACCCAGGGTTATCTGCTCAGCCGCCCGCTAGCCTATGACGATCTCATTGATTACCTCGCTCTCAACCGTCAGGGGATGAACCTCACTGTCGTGAGCTGATCCACCGCTTCTGTTATCATGGCCGCTTCTGTACGTGCCATGAGTCTGTCTCCTATGCCCCATATTCAGGTTTTCAGTGAAGTCCCCGCCCGTGATGGCGAGCTCGACGCCCTGCGTTTACGCCTTGCCGACGTGGAGTATCCGGCTCCGTTTGCGCTGGTACTGACTGAAGAGAGACTGGAACTGCGCAAGCTGGACGAGCCCAAGCTGGGTGCCGTCTATGTGGACTTCGTGGAAGGGGCGGTGGCACATCGCCGCAAGTTTGGCGGCGGTCGCGGCCAGTCCATCGCCAAGGCGGTGGGGCTCAAGGCCGGTGCCACACCGACCGTGGTGGATGCCACAGCCGGGCTGGGGCGCGATGCCTTCGTACTCGCCTCTCTCGGTTGCAAGGTGACCCTGATCGAACGCAGCCCTGTGGTGGCTGCTCTGTTGCAGGACGGGCTGGCGCGGGCGGCACAGGATCCCGAGATTGGCCCCTGGGTCAGCGAGCGGATGCACCTGCTGCAAGGCCCGGCGGTGGACAACCTGCTGGCGCTGCCGGAGCGGCCCGAGGTGATCTACCTCGACCCCATGTTCCCCCACAAGCAGAAGTCGGCGCTGGTAAAAAAAGAGATGCGGGTATTCCAGTCGCTGGTGGGGTCGGATCTCGATGCGGATGCCTTGTTGCCTGCCGCGCTCAAGATGGCTGATAAGCGGGTGGTGGTGAAGCGGCCGGACTACGCCGGCTGGCTCAACGAACAGAAGCCCAGCATGGCCATCGAAACCAAGAGCAACCGCTTCGATGTCTACGTGATGGCGGCGCTGGCGGCGGGTTAACAGCCGGTGTGAGCCGCAGATGCAAAAAGGAGGGCCAACGTCATGTTGGCCCTCCTTTTTCGTATTGGATTCAGTTGGTTGGCGCGAAGTTGATCAGCTTCTCTTCCCCTTGCCAGTTCAGGCGCAGGGTCGCCAGTTCTGCCAGACTGAGCCGCTCGCCACTGTGCAGCAGCAGATACTCGACCCCTTCGCTGGCTTCGATAGTGCGGATCTTGTCATCCCGCTGGCGACCATCGCGGCTGGTGAGGGTCACCGGCAGTTGCCAGCTGGCAGCAATTTCGAGCCAGTCGTAGAGATCGCAGCTGATGGGTTGATAATCCGGCATGATCGGCTCCAAAACAGGCAGGTTGCTGAGTCAGGCTTCCTGTACGCGGGTCGGCCAGCCCATCTTCTGCTGGCGTTCCACTTCAAAGCGCAGCTCGCTGGCGCGCAGGTAGTGTTCATCCATCCAGCCCTTGGGCAGGGTCAGGGTCAGTGACTCCTCTTCTGCCTGCAGGGTGAAGCTGGGCACTGTGCCCTGGGTGCGGCGCATGCAGAGGATCAGCGCGATGCGCAGGATACGGGCCAGCCGGATCGCCTGACGACCGGTGACTGCACCCTGTTTTTCCAGCGGTTCCAGCTTGAATTCGTCCCGCTGGTTGAACAGCAGGGCCGACAACAGCTTCTTTTGCGCAGGGGTAAAGCCCGGCATGTCGATGTTGTCGATGATGTAGGCGGCGTGTTGCGGCGCCTTCTTGTATTCGATACAGAGGCCAATCTCGTGCAGCAGGGCGGCATAACGCAAAATCGGGCGACCGTAGCGTTTGGAGAGTCGCCAGGCCGGTTGCAGCTGGTTGAACGCCTCGACGGCGGTATCGCGCACCCGTTCGGCGTGCTCTTTATCCAGCTGATAGCGGCTGATCAGGCTGTCGGCGGTGCGATCCCGGGCATCACAGTCGTGATTGTTGCCAAGCAGACCGTAGATCAGTCCTTCACGCAGGGCGCCACCCGCGAGGGTCATGCTCTCGATGTCGAGGGTTTCGAAGATGGCAATCAGGATGGCGAGGCCGGAGGGGAACACGGTCAGCCGCTCGGCCGCCAGCCCTTCCAGTTGCAGCCGGTCGAGCTTGCCGCAGGCGATGGCCTGACCCATCAGCTCCTGCAGTTTCGGCAGGGTGACCCGCTCGCTCTTCCCTTGCGCCAGCATGATCTCTTGCAGCGCCTGTACCGTGCCGGAGGCGCCAACGCAGGTGCGCCAACCGAGGGCTCGGTAATCTTCCGCCACCTTCTCCAGCACCGCCTTGGCGGCGGCAATCGCCTGCTCGAAACGGGCTTCGGAGAGCTCGCCATCACCGAAGTGATTGTTGAGCCAGGTAACACAGCCCATGTGCAGGCTGTTGAGCAGTTTTGCTTCGCTATGTTCGCCGATCACCAGTTCGGTACTGGCACCGCCGATGTCGATCACCAGCCGGTTGCCTTCCCCGGCAGAGGTCCAGGAGACCCCTTCATAGATGGTCTTGGCCTCTTCCTCGCCCGAGATGATCTCGATGCTGTGGTTGAGAACCCGTTCCGCTTCACTGAGGAATTCGTCGACGTTGGTGGCAAGCCGCAAGGTGGCGGTGCCCACCACCCGGATATTGTCGGCCGGAATGTCCTGCAACTGTTCGGAGAAGAGACGCAAACAGTCCCAGCCCCGCTCCATGGCGGCACGGCTGAGACGAAATTCCGGATCGAGCCCGGCTGCGAGGCGAACCTTGCGCTTGACCTTGGCGACGGTGCGCAGAGCACCGGCGACCTCGCGCACCACCAGCATATGAAAGCTGTTGGAGCCGAGGTCGATAGCGGCATAGAGAGGCGAGTTGTGCAACGGGCCTGTCCTTAGCTCTTGCGCGGCGGACGACGACGATTGTTGCTGTTGCCACCGCCCTGACGATCCCGCATGTTGCGGTTCACCGGCTGACGGTTGCGGAACACCCGTTTCGGCGGGGTCACGTCATCCAACAGCGCTTCACGGTCGTACTTGCTGACCGGAATGGCGTGGTGAATGTACTCCTCGATAGCCGGCAGGTTGAAGGCATAGTCCTCACAGGCCAGGCTGATGGAGTGACCGCTCTTGCCGGCACGACCGGTACGACCGATACGGTGTACATAGTCTTCGGCGTCGTCGGGCAGGTCATAGTTGAAAACGTGGGTCACGTCAGGGATGTGCAGACCACGGGCGGCCACGTCGGTGGCGACCAGAATATCGAGCGCACCCTTGGTGAAATCCTCGAGGATCTTCATCCGCTTCTTCTGTGGCACATCACCGGTCAGCAGACCGACGCGATGGCCGTCGTTTTCCAGCCAGGCATGGACGTCTTCACAGACGTGCTTGGTGTTGGCGAAGACGATCGCTTTTTCCGGCCACTCCTCTTCCATCAGGGAGAGCAGCAGCAACATCTTGTCTTCATTGGAGGGGTAGAACAGCTCCTCCTTGATCCGCACGCCGGTCATCTGCTCCGGCTCTACCTGCACATGTTCCGGGTGGTTCATGTGTTCGTAGGCCAGCTCCTGCACACGCAGGGAGAGGGTGGCGGAGAAAAGCATGCTCAGACGCTCGGTCGCGGGCGGCATGCGGCGGAACAGGAAGCGGATGTCCTTGATGAAGCCCAGATCGAACATGCGATCAGCTTCGTCCAGTACCACGACCTGAATGTTGCTCAGATCGATCACCTTGGACTTGAAGTAGTCGATGATGCGGCCAGTGGTGCCGATCAGGATGTCGACGCCCTGCTCCAGCACGGCCAGCTGCTTGTCGTAACCTTCGCCACCGTAGGCGAGGCCGAGTTTCAGGCCGGTAGAGGCGGCGATGCTGTCGGCATCGTTATAGATCTGTACTGCCAGTTCCCGGGTGGGTGCCATGATGATGGCTCTGGGTTGGTTAACCAGACGGGGCTTGGTCAGCGGGTGAGTCAGCAAATAGTTGAATGTCGCGGCCAAGAAGGCAATGGTCTTGCCGGTTCCTGTCTGGGCCTGACCGGCGAGGTCATGACCTTCTACCAGCAGTGGCAGAGACAGTGCCTGGATGGGCGTGCAATAGTGAAATCCCTTTGATTCCAGACCAGCCAGAACTTCGGGTTCGAGGCCCATTTGGGCGAATTTGTCGGTCGTTAAGTGTGTTTTGCTCATGGCGGTAGGTTATCAGGTTAGGCTTGCAATAATAAACAGGATCATTTCAAATAGGGCAACTATTGCCTTTGTTGATATGTCAATAAAGCCTTAATTACTGACTGGAGTTGGAGATGAGTGACAAGATTGTTCAGCTGAGCGATGCCAGCTTCGAGGCAGATGTAATCAAAGCCGATGGCGCCGTTCTGGTCGACTTCTGGGCCGAGTGGTGTGGTCCGTGCAAGATGATTGCCCCGATCCTGGAAGAAGTTGCCCAAGAGTACGAAGGTCGCGTGACCGTAGCCAAACTGAACATCGACCATAACTCTGATACTCCGCCCAAGTACGGCATTCGTGGTATCCCGACCCTCTTGCTGTTCAAGAATGGCGAAGTGGCAGCGACCAAGGTCGGTGCACTGTCCAAGACTCAGCTGAAAGAGTTCCTGGACGGCAACCTGTAATAATTAAAGAGGAGCGCATTGCAATAATGCGCTCCTTGTGTTTTATCACCTAGACGCTCATCCCGATTGGTGCTAGTTTATCGCTCGTTTGCTAACCTTTTTGCCTGACTCTTTGCTAACCACAGCCTGGCAATCAAATCCGATCAGCATCAATCCAGCAGACTGTCTCCTCATTTCAATCCTTGCTTACAGACTTTCACCACTATGAATCTGACTGAATTAAAGAACACTCCTGTGTCCGAGCTGGTCAAGCTTGGCGAATCCATGGGGTTGGAAAATCTGGCTCGGGCGCACAAGAAAGATATTATTTTTGCAATCCTCAAGGCGCACGCCAAGGGTGGTGAAGATATCTTTGGCGACGGTGTGCTGGAAATCCTGACCGATGGTTTCGGCTTCCTGCGCAGTGCAGACGGCTCCTATCTGGCAGGCCCTGACGATATCTACGTCTCCCCGAGCCAGATCCGCCGCTTCAACCTGCGTACCGGCGATACCATCTCCGGCAAGATCCGGCCACCGAAAGAGGGCGAACGCTACTTCGCACTGCTCAAGGTCAATGAGGTCAACTACGACCGTCCGGAAAACTCCCGCAACAAGATCCTGTTTGAAAACCTTACCCCCCTGCATGCCAACGAACGTCTGCGAATGGAACGGGGTAATGGCTCTACCGAAGATATCACTGCCCGTGTACTGGACCTGGCTTCCCCCATCGGTAAAGGCCAGCGTGGCCTGATCGTGGCGCCGCCCAAGGCCGGTAAGACCATGCTGCTGCAGAACATCGCCCAGAGCATCGCCTACAACCACCCGGACTGTGAACTGATCGTTCTGCTGATCGACGAGCGTCCGGAAGAAGTGACCGAGATGCAGCGCATGGTGAAAGGTGAAGTGATCGCTTCCACCTTTGACGAACCTGCTTCCCGTCACGTTCAGGTTGCCGAAATGGTGATCGAGAAGGCCAAGCGTCTGGTCGAGCACAAGAAAGACGTGGTAATCCTGCTGGACTCCATCACCCGTCTTGCTCGCGCCTACAACACAGTTATCCCGTCATCCGGCAAGGTACTGACAGGTGGTGTGGACGCCAACGCCCTGCACCGTCCCAAGCGCTTCTTCGGCGCCGCGCGTAATGTTGAGGAGGGCGGCAGCCTGACCATCATCGCTACCGCGCTGATCGATACCGGTTCCAAAATGGACGAGGTTATCTACGAAGAGTTCAAGGGTACCGGCAACATGGAACTGCACCTCTCGCGCAAGATTGCCGAGAAGCGCGTCTACCCGGCCATCGACATCACCCGCTCAGGTACTCGTAAAGAAGAGCTGCTCACCTCCGGTGACGAGCTGCAGAAGATGTGGATCCTGCGCAAGATTGTCCACCCGATGGGCGAGATCGACGGTATCGAGTTCCTCATCGACAAGCTGGCGATGACCAAGACCAACGACGAGTTCTTCGACGCCATGCGGCGCCAGCAGAAGTAAGTCCGGTCAGAAAATGACGAAACCGCGGCCCTGGTCGCGGTTTTTGTTTATCTGTTTTCCGGTCGCCCTAGTAGTATGAGATCCCGATGTCACATGGATGGAGACGTCATGAAGCCTGTTTTCTGGTTATTGCTGGGGTTGCTGAGTGCAATGCCAGCCTGCGCGCAGAGTACACCGGTCGCGGTGACAGCCGAGACGTTGCAGACGCACCAACGCTATCTGGCGGGCCGTCTGAAGGAGGGGCAATTTGCAGCCATCGACTCTCTGCTGGCGACCCTGAGTCGCGAGCGGCGGGAGTTCCTGCTGTTGCAGCTGCTGCGGGATATTCCCGCGACCACCCCTGCATCCCCTGCGTTGCAACAGTGGGTCGAGGCTCAGGCCGACAAGGCACCCGAGTGGCTCATGGAGCAGCAGGTCGACGGTTTTCTGGTGCAGCAACCGGTTTATGATTTTGCCGCGCAGGCCCGTCAGTTGCTGGGGAAGTGGCAGCTGCAATCACTGATGCAGCGCTATCGGCAGCAGCTTGCCCAGGGCAGCTTCCAGCTAAAGTCTATCTACTACAGCAGTAACCCCGATCTCGCCATGCAGCAGCAAGCCCTGTTGCTGGCCCTCGATACCTTGCCGCAACCGATCTGGATGCGGGAGGCGCAAGCGCTGGCCAGCCAGAATATCTATCTGCCCGATAATCACCTGTTGTTCCATCTGTTGCAGCGCACCGGGGAACCGGCGCTCTATAGCATGCTGTGGCGGCGGCCGGCAGATCAGGATGCGCTGCGTGCACTCTCTACCATCAACCGCTTCCATCATGGCAGTGCCGCCAGCGATTTGCTGATTGCCGCCAGTGGCAATGAGGGATTGAAGGGAGCCGCTCTGCGCCAACTGAGCGCACTCTCCCCCTTGCCGCCGCAAGCCCAGAAATACCTGCTGGCGGAACTCTCCAACCGTCAATACGGGGCGCTGGTGGCCGGTCTGTTGATGGAGGTGGACGAGCCCCAGCTGCTCTCTGCGCTAGCCAGACGCCTCGGCCAGCGTGACATGCCACCCATTGCACCGAGTCTGCTGCCCGATTCGGGTACACCCGATGGGCAGCCAGGGTTATAATGCGTGACCTCCTGAACCCGGTTGGGAACTTGCATGAAATACAAGGATTTGCGTGATTTCATCGCGCAGCTGGAACAAAACGGACAACTCAAGCGCATTACCCGCGAGATAGATCCCTATCTGGAGATGACCGAGATCAGCGACCGCACCCTGCGTGCGGGTGGCCCGGCTCTGCTGTTCGAAAATCCCAAAGGCTACACCATGCCGGTGCTGACCAACCTGTTCGGTACCCCTGATCGGGTTGCCATGGGCATGGGCCAGCCCGATGTGGGCGCCTTGCGTCAGGTCGGGGTCTGGCTCTCCTATCTCAAGGAGCCCGAGCCGCCCAAGGGATTCAAGGAGCTGATGGAGAAGCTGCCGATCTTCAAGCAGGTGCTCAACATGCCGACCAAGCGCCTCTCTTCCGCCCCCTGCCAGCAGGTGGTGCAGGAGGGCGATGCGGTCGATCTCGACCAGATCCCGATCCAGCACTGCTGGCCCGGCGATGTGGCGCCGCTGGTCACCTGGGGCCTCACCATCACCCGTGGCCCCTACAAGAAGCGCCAGAACCTCGGCATCTATCGCCAGCAGAAGATCGCCAAAAACAAGCTGATTATGCGCTGGCTGGATCATCGTGGCGGTGCCATCGATTTTCGCGAGTGGCAGGAGGCCCATCCCGGTGAGCGATTCCCGGTGGTGGTGGCACTCGGTGCCGATCCCGCGACCATTCTCGGCGCGGTGACGCCGGTGCCGGATACTCTCTCCGAATATGCCTTTGCTGGTCTGCTGCGCGGCAGCCGTACCGAGGTGATCAAGGCCATCAGCTGCGATCTGGAGGTGCCCGCCAGTGCCGAGATCGTGCTGGAAGGCTATCTTGAGCCGGGTGAGATGGCGCCGGAAGGGCCTTATGGCGACCACACCGGCTACTACAACGAGGTGGACGAGTTCCCGGTCTTCACCATCACCCACATCACCAAGCGGCGCGATGCCATCTACCACAGCACCTATACCGGCCGTCCGCCCGATGAACCGGCGGTGCTGGGTCTGGCGCTGAACGAGGTGTTTGTGCCGCTGCTGCAGAAGCAGTTCCCCGAGATTGTGGACTTCTATCTGCCGCCGGAGGGGTGCTCCTACCGGATGGCGGTGGTGACCATCAAGAAGCGTTACCCGGGCCACGCCAAGCGGGTGATGCTGGGAGTCTGGTCATTCCTGCGCCAGTTCATGTACACCAAGTTCGTGGTGGTGTGTGACGATGACGTCAACGCTCGCGACTGGAAGGATGTGATCTGGGCCATCACCACCCGGATGGACCCGGCAAGGGACACCACCTTGATCGAGCATACGCCGATCGACTATCTGGACTTCGCCTCGCCGGTCTCCGGCCTCGGTTCCAAGATGGGGCTGGATGCCACCAACAAGTGGCCGGGCGAGACCAATCGGGAGTGGGGTCAGCCTATAGTTCAGGATGAGGCGGTGAAGCAGAAGGTCGATGCCATCTGGGATGAGCTCAATATCCTCGGATGAGGCAAACATGACAGCTTTGCTGCAAAAAGTGATGCGATCCGCACTGATTTGAGTATTCTCGACTGACGGGGCCAGGGCTGCTGGTCGTCACTCCATAGTGAAACAATGAGCGAAGCGGGCCGAGCGAGCCCGCCACAAGGACAAGAATGCAACGTATCAAATGCCGCGTAGAGGAACTGCGCGAATATGTCGACACCATCTGGCATGTGGCCCTGACGCCGCAGCAAGCGATCAGCTTCAAGCCGGGCCAGTATCTGCTGGTGGTGATGAGCGATTCGGACAAGCGCCCCTTCTCCATCGCCAACTCGCCGACCCGCCCGGGCGTGCTGGAGCTGCAAATCGGTGCCACTCCCGAGAACGCCTACGCCGGTCAGGTGCTGGCCCGCATGCGCGAGCAGGGCGAGATCGAGGTCGAATTGCCGGCTGGCAAGGCGTTCCTGCGCGATGAATCTCCCCGTCCGCTGATCCTGATGGCGGGCGGCACCGGCTTCTCTTACGCCCGCTCCATTCTGGAGTACCTGATCGACACGGGCAGCAAGCGTCCGGTGTTCTTCTACTGGGGTGTGCGTCAGGCTCACTGGCTCTATGAGCTGGAGCAGATGCAGCAGTGGGAGCGTGACTATGCACCGCTCACCTTTATTCCGGTGGTGCAGGAGCCGGAGGCTGACTGGACCGGCAAGAGCGGGCTGGTGCACAAGGCGATCATGGATGACTTCGTCAGCCTCCACGACTACGACATCTATGTCGCCGGCCGTTTCGAGATGGCGGGTGCCGCGCGGGAGGAGTTCAAGATCCTCGGCGCCGAGCCGGAGCGCATCTTTGGTGATGCCTACGAATTTATCTGACGGGATCCCCGCTTGGATGACGCAGCCCCCGGTTTTGCCGGGGGCTTTTTTTTGTGGCTGCCGCAGTACCGGATCGCCCTGAATGGTTGGATTATCGCGGCGTTATCCCATTATTTTTCAATATTTTGACTATGAATAGCTACTAATCAAACGTAGCTGATGGCATCTTTGTGAGGGATTGACAAGATCATCCATAGAGCAAGCACAAGGAGGCGCAGTGTTGAGTGAAGAGGGCAGGGCATCTGCGGAGGATGACAGGGGTGAGACCGGCTCTGTCGAGCGGGTCGCAACACTGATCCCGTCCCCTCATGGCGGTGAAATGGCCCGTTTGCAGGCAGAAATCGCCGCTTTGCAGCATGAAAATGGCCTGTTGCAGGAGAAGCTCAATGCCGCCCTCGATGGCACCGGCATCTGTCTCTGGCAGGGCACTATTCCCACCGGCGAGCTGCGGGTCTTCAATCTGCAGAACTTTCAGGCCGGTGACATGGCCCCTCATTTCGATCAGTGGAGCGCCAAGCTCCATCCCGACGATCGCGCCCATGCCATGGGCAGCTACTTTGCCCACCTTGAGGGGAAAACTCCCTTCTACGAAGCCGAATACCGCACCATCAGCCCGGCCGGGGAGATCACCTGGTTGTGGGATCGGGGCCGAGTCGTCGATTGGGATGGAGATGGCAAACCGCTGCGGATCATGGGCTCCCATATCGATATCACCCAGCGCAAGGCTTATGAGCAGCGACTGGCGGAGCGCGCCAACAGCGACGCGCTGACCGGCTTGCTCAACCGGCAGGGGTTTGGCAAGGCGTTTGCCCAGCTACAGCCGCAAGGGGCGGGGGCGCTGCTCTTTATCGATCTGGATGATTTCAAAGGGATCAACGACCAGCTGGGGCACGCCTGCGGCGATCTGGTGTTGCAGCAGATGGCGGACTGGCTGCGCCTTATTATGCCTGGCTCGGCGCTATGTGGCCGTTACGGCGGCGACGAGTTTGTGGTGCATTTGCATCGGGATGTGTCGAGCCATGGCCTGGCACAACTGGCCGACGCCCTGATCAGCCGGATGCACGGATATGTGCCCAAACCCGGTTGTCCGCAACGGGTGGGGCTGAGTATCGGCATCGCCCTGTGGGAGGAGGAGCCATTGAGCTTCCGGCAGGCGCTGGAGGTGGCCGACAGGGCCATGTATGAGGCCAAGGCACGCGGCAAGCGAGCCTGGTATCTGCTTCAGGTGTGATGGTTTTTACAGGTTCAATACAAAGCAAAAACCCCAGCCGAGCTGGGGTTTTCGTTATTCGCCTTTGGCGCCGAGCTGCTGCTCGAGCTGAGCCAGCTTGCTTTCGAGGGCGGCCAGTTTTTCACGGGTACGCAGCAGCACCTTGGTCTGCACGTCGAACTCTTCGCGGCTGACCAGATCCAGCTTGCCCAGCTGGGCTTGCAGTACCTGACGCATCTTCTTCTCGGCCTCTTCACCCATGCTGCGAATGCCGGGCGGCAGGGAGTTGTGCACCTGCTTGGCGATCTCTTCCAGTTTCTTCGGGTCGATCATGATGTCCTCCTTAAGCGTTGGCGGACATTCTACCGACAATTCCCTCACTTTGCCGAGATCGCGGCGGCTTTTTAGTCGTGATGGTGCCCGCTGGCTGGTCGGGTCTGGTGATGGGGCTACAACTGCTACCCTTGCGCCCCTTTGTTAACCTGAAACCATGACATGCACCACAAAGCTGAGCCAGAACTGTCCGGCATGAGTCTTATTCGGTGTTGGTTTTATGTTAACGTTTTGCAGTCGAGGTCGTGATGACCCCGTTGGCTTGTGATGGATAACAACCTTATAAAAAGAGAATAAAAAATGAAGAAGAAGCTAATTTATGCAGCTGTTGTCAGCGCCCTGCTGGCCGGATGTGGTGGAGATGACAACAAGGGAGACACCACCAGCTCCCTCGATTATGCCTTGAGTGGCGCCAGCGGTATTCGACCGAGCGTGCTGGCCCCCCGTGCTAGCGACGGTACCCTGAAGTTTTCGACAGAAACTGCAGATCTGTCGAACCCGGTATCTGCCCTCTCCACTCTGGATGGTTGGTCAACCACCCAACCCGTCCAGCTGGTACCGGCGACCGTGACCGGTGTCTCTGTGCCGGCACCGGCGGCCAGCGAGTATGCCTCTGCCGTTGCGCCCCTCTACCTGCTCGAGCTCACGCTGGATCCGGTCACTCTGCAACCCAACGGAGTCAAGGGCGGCAAGCCACTGGTTTATGGGACCGACTTTGTGGTCACTGGCGGGGACGGCAAGCTCAATCTGGTTCCGCTCAAGCCGCTTAATCCCTCTTCTTACTACATGATCGTGGCGACTGATGCCCTCAAGGACAGTCGTGGCACACCGCTCAAGGCGGGCGGCGATTACAGCAGCTTCAAATCGACAGCTGGCGCAACCACTCAGGAGCAGACCATCAATGGCCTGATCTCGCTGCAAGAAGGTCTGTTCAAAGCGGCCACCGGGATCACCAGCGATCGGGTGATCTTCTCCGACTGGTTTGCCACCCAATCTGGTGCCGATGTGCTGCTGGCAGTGAAGAGTGCTGCTGCTTCCGTGTTGAAGAGCCCGAGCCTGGACGCCGCGGCGCTGTGGAAACAGGATGCCAAGGGCAACACCAGCCTGCCAGCAACCTATACCATCAACAGTCTTAATGGCGGGGTGGATTTTCTGACCCAGCTGGCGAATGAGCCATTCTTGCCGCAGGATCAGAAAGATGCACTGACTGCCGCCTTTGGTGTTGGTACGCCGCTTAACGGGGTTGCCCAGCTAACCAAGGTTTATACCGGTACCGTCAAACTCCCTTACTTCCTCTCTACTCCGGCGATAGCCGGCTCCTGGGACAAGGCCAAGACCCAATCCTGGCACGGCGCCATTCCCAGCCTCTATGCCATCGCCAACGCGCTGAAAGCGGGCGATACCGAGGTGATCGGTGGACTGGTCGGGGCGGGCGTGGACCCTGCATTGCTGGGGGAGCTGATCGCCGACCCGAGCCGTCAGAGTGAACTGCTGACCGAGGCGAGCAAGCTGATCGGGGTGACTCTCACCTCCGGTGGCAAGCCGCTGGATGCCGAGCGCAATATCGGCCGTTTCAACCCGTTGCCGACCCTGACCGAAGTACAATCGGTACCGCTGCGGATCTTCGCACCGACGACCAACTTGAGCACTGTCACTGATGTGATCATCTATCAGCACGGAGTCACCTCCATCAAGGAGAACGCCTATGCGCTGGCGCTGGGCCAGATAGGTGCCGGGTTAGACCCATCAGTGAACAAGGTGGTCGCTGTGGTTGTGATCGATCACCCGCTGCACGGTGAGCGTGGCTTCGCCTTGAGCGGCAGCATGGATACCGTCACCACTTCTGACAATCCGCTGCCCTACCTGAATCTGGGCTATCTGACGGTGGCGCGGGATAACCTGAAACAGAGCGTGGCCGATCTGCTGGGACTGCGACTGGCTGTCGGTCTGGCCAACACCCAGGGATTGGGTGGCCAATTGGGTGGTGCCGGTCTGAAGGTGCATTTCCTCGGTCACTCTCTCGGTGCCATTACCGGGGCCAATCTGCTGGCTGTCGCCAACCAGACCACCGGCAGTGCTCAGGCTGATGCCCTGTTCAAGTTCGATACCGGTGGTCTGGCAATGCCGGGTGGCGGCATCGCGCCGCTGTTGCTCAACTCGCCGAGCTTCGGGCCGACCATCAAGATGAGCGTGCTTACCTCGGGTAGTCCGGCGCTGAAAGCGGGCTTTACCGCCTATGCACCGAATTGCAAAACAGCTGCCGCCACTTGCTTCGTCAACGAGTTCCTGCCCAGTCTGGATGCGGCCACGCAGGCGGGTGCGGCGAGCACCTTGCAGAGCTATACCTTTGCCGCCCAGTCAGTGCTGGACTCTGCGGACCCGATCAATCTGGGCAGTGGCGTCGCCAAGATCTTCCCGCTGTTCGCCTCCGAAATTGTGGGTGATGGCGCCTTCAACCTGCCGGATCAAGTGATCCCCAACAGCATCGCCTCTGCGCCGCTGGGTGGCACCGAGCCGCTGTTCCGGGTGCTGGGTTTGCAAGAGCTGAAGGGTTCCGGCGTGCTCCCGGCGGGTCACCATGCTGCGCGCTTCCTGAAAGGGGGCCATAGCTCGCTGCTGGCTCCTGACGAGAATTTCGATCAGGCTGGCGCGGTCACCACCGAGATCCAGACCCAGTTCGCCAGCTTCTTTATGAGTGGTGGTGCGGCGGTCAAGGTAACCGATGACACCCTGATCAAGCAGTAACTGCCAATCGCGTAAAAAAACGCCGCCCTTCGGGGCGGCGTTCTCGTTTCTGCGGCTGCTGAAAAATCAGGTCGGCTGGTGGTTGCGATCCAGCCAGCCTTGCAGCAGGCCGACCAGCAGACCTGTCAGGTGGGCGATATTGGCTGTGCTGGTTCCGAGCATGTCGAAGAAGCCGAGCACCATCCAGAACAGCATAAAGCCCATCAGCGCCGGTGGCAGAGTCAGGCCGCAGGCCGGTTGCAGCTTGCTGCGCAGCCAGCAGTAGCCGAGCAGGGCATAGACCACGCCGGAGAGGCCGCCAAACAGCGGGCCGCTGGCAAAGAACTCGGCGATATTGGGCAGGGCGGCGCCCACCAGCAGCAGGATCAGCAGCTTGCCGCTGCCAAGGCGCTGCTCGATCTGGCCGCCGAGATACCACCACCACAGCAAGTTGAACACCAGATGGAGCACCGAGAAGTGGATCAGGGCGGGGGTGAAATAACGCCATGCCTGCCAGTCGGTGAACTGGGCAAGCGTCGGGTGGAATGCCAGTTCATCGTAGATGGGCAGGCCGATGGCCTCGATCCCGTAGATGGCGAGACAGGCGATGATCACCACCAACGTCAGCGGCCCTGCCTGATGGAGGAAATCGGTGATGGGATCCGTCATCCCCTTGCTGTAGTCGATGCGGGCATCGGCGCGGCCGGATTGCCAGGAGGCCTCCATGTAGCGAGGGTGGGCCGGTTCGGCCAGAAAGCGCTTCACCTCCAGCTGGGCCTGAGCGAGGCGTAGCTCGTCCGCCAACCAGATGGTGACCCCCAGCTCGGACTGGGTCAGCTCGCAGGAGATGCCCAGGGTCGCCAGATAGTCCACCAGCGCCTGCGCCATGCGGGCGTTGTCGAGCACCAGCAGCTGGATCATGCCTCGCCTGCCTCGATGGGAAACTCCCGGCGCCACGCCTCGAAGCCGCCATCCAGACTGTAGACCTCGTCATAACCCTGTTGCAGCAGGTATTGGGCCGCCCCTTGACTGCTGTTGCCGTGATAGCACATCACGATGACCGGGGTATCGAAATCCACTTCGTTCATAAAGCGCACCAGGGTGCCGTTGGTGAGGTGGAAGGCGCCGACCGCGTGGGCCGCTTCAAAGGATTGCGGGTCGCGAATATCCACCAGACGGGCTTCACCCGCGCTCAGTTTCTGGTGGGCATCATGGGCACTGATATGGGCAAACTGGTCCATCGGGATGTCCTGCGAATAGGTTGATTACGGGCCAGTGTACCGCAAGCTCGGGCGCAAACTAACCCCACAAAAGATAAGGGAGCCAGCGGCTCCCTTGTGGATATGGCATGCGGGGCAGTGGGTTAACCGCCCAGATAGGCCTGCCGCACTGCTGGGTTGGCCAGCAGGGCGGCGCCCGTGTCTTGCAGCACCACGTGGCCGTTCTCCAGCACATAGCCGCGGTCGGCCAGCTTGAGCGCCTGGTTGGCGTTCTGCTCCACCAGAAAGATGGTCATCCCCTTCTGCCGCAACTGTTCGATGGTGTCGAAGATCTGCTGGATGACGATGGGGGCCAGCCCCAGCGAGGGTTCATCCAGCAGCAGCAGGCGCGGTTTGCTCATCAGGGCGCGGCCGATGGCCAGCATCTGCTGCTCGCCGCCGGACATGGTGCCCGCCCGTTGCTGCAGGCGTTCGTGCAGGCGCGGGAACAGGGTGAACACCTGATCCAGCAGGCCATGCTGCTCTGCCTTGTCGACGAAGAAGGCGCCCATCAGCAGGTTCTCTTCCACCGTCAGGCGGGCGAAGATGCGGCGCCCCTCCGGCACCACGGCGATATCCTTGCGCATGATGCGGGCGGTGGTGAGGGAGCTGATCTGTTCCCCCTCAAACCAGATGGAGCCGCTGCTGGGCTTGGGTTCGCCGCAGAGTGTCATCAGCAGGGTGGTCTTGCCCGCGCCGTTGGCGCCGATCAGGGTGACGATTTCCCCCTCTTTCACCTCGACGCTGACATCGTGCAGTGCCTGAATTTTGCCGTAGTGGGTCGATACGTTGCGAAGTTCTAACATCTTGTTTTCCTTACGACTCGCCCAGATAGGCCTTGATCACTGCCGGGTTGTTACGGATCTCATCCGGCTTGCCGTGGGCCAGCGGGGTGCCCTGACTGACCACGAAGATGCGGTTGGAGATACCCATCACCAGCTTCATATCGTGTTCGATCAGCAGCACCGAGACCCCGAATTCGTCCCGCAGGCTGATGATCAGCTCGTCCAGCTCGTCGGTCTCCTTCGGGTTGAGGCCGGCAGCCGGTTCGTCCAGCATCAGCAGCTCGGGCCGGGTCGCCATGCAGCGGGCGATCTCGAGGCGGCGCTGTTGACCGTAAGCCAGGTTACCGGCGGCGCGGTTGGCAAGATCCTTGAGGCCCACTTTATCCAGCCAGAAGGCGGCCCGCTCCAGCCCCTCCTGCTCCGCCCGGCGGAAGGCCGGGGTCTTGAACAGACCGGCGATAAAGCTGGTGTTGAGGTGCTGGTGCTGGGCAACCAGCAGGTTCTCCACCGCTGTCATCTCCTTGAATAGCCGCACGTGCTGGAAGGTACGCACAATCCCCTTGCGGGCGATGAGGTGGCCGGGCAGCCCCTGGATCTCCTCACCCTTGTAGCGGATGGTGCCGCCGCTCGGGCAGTAGAAGCCGGTCAGGCAGTTGAAGATGGTGGTCTTGCCCGCGCCGTTGGGGCCGATGATGGAGATCACCTCGCCCTTGTCGATATCCAGTTTTACCCCGTTGACGGCCAGCAGGCCCCCGAAGCGCATCGACAAATCAGAGACTTCCATTAACTTCTGATGTGTACTCATTTCTTCAACTCCAGATGCGGACGGGTCATCGGCAGCAATCCTTGTGGCCGCCAGATCATCATGAACACCATCAAGAGGCCGAACATCAGCATGCGGTACTCGTTGAATTCGCGGGCCAGCTCCGGCAGCACCGTCATCACGATGGCAGCCAGCACCACCCCGATCTGGGAGCCCATACCACCCAGCACCACAATCGCCAGCACAATGGCCGACTCGATAAAGACGAAGGATTCCGGGCTGATAAAGCCCTGCCGGGAGGCAAAGAAACTGCCCGCAAAACCGGCAAAGGTAGCGCCTATGGTGAAGGCGGTCAGCTTGATGATGGTGGGGTTGAGCCCCAGCGATTTGCAGGCGATTTCGTCCTCCCGCAGCGCTTCCCAGGCGCGGCCAAGGGGCATGCGCAGCAGGCGGTTGATGACGAACAGGGTCACCACCACCAGCACCAGCGCCATCAGGTAGAGGAAGATCACCTTGTGGTTGGCGTTGTAGGTAATGCCGAAGAAGTTGTGGAAGGTATCAAAGCCCCCATCCTTGACGGTGCGGTTGAACTCCAGCCCCCCCAGCGTCGGTTTGGGAATGCCGGAGATCCCGTTCGGGCCGCCGGTCAGGGTGGTCATGTTGTTGAGCAGGATGCGGATGATCTCGCCAAAACCCAGGGTGACGATGGCCAGATAGTCCCCCCGCAGCCGCAGCACCGGGAAACCGAGCAGGAAGCCGAAGGTAGCGGCCATCAGCCCGGCGATGGGCAGGCACTCCCAGAAGCTCAGCCCGAAGTAGGTGTTGAGCAGGGCATAGCTGTAGGCGCCGACCGCATAGAAGCCGACATAGCCGAGATCGAGCAGACCGGCGAGGCCGACCACCACGTTCAGCCCCAGCCCCAGCATGATGTAAATCAGGGTGAGGGTGGCAAGATCGATGGCGCCGCGAGAGGCCATAAAGGGCCAGCTCACCGCAAACAGCAGCACCAGCACGGCGGTGAGGTTATAGAGCTTGGGCGCCTCTTCCGGGCTCGGCAGTACCAGCTTGGTGAAGCCGACCGAGAAGCCGCTGATGGAGGCCTGAAACAGCTTGGCAATCTGGCCGCGCAGCATCTGGAACCAGAAAACGAGGGTGGCGCCCCCCAGTAGCCAGGCCAGCGACACATCGAGGCGGCTCACTACCTGCAGGCTGGAGCCATCGGTCTCCAGCTTGAAGCCGAGCAGCCAGAAAGAGAGCACCAGCAGCACCAGGCTGGCGATACAGGCGTGGATAAATTGATGTTTCATCACACTTTCTCCACTTCCGGACGACCCAGAATGCCGGTCGGCATAAAGAGCAGCACAAAAATGAGCAGGGCAAACGCCATCACATCCTTGTATTCGGTGCTGAGATAACCGGCGGTGAGCGCTTCAACCACGCCGAGCAGCAGGCCGCCCAGTACGGCGCCCGGAATGCTGCCGATACCGCCCAGCACTGCGGCAGTGAAGGCCTTCAGACCGGCCATAAAGCCGAGGTAGGGGTTGATGACACCGTAATACATGCCGAGCAGCACCCCGGCGACGGCGGCCAGCGCGGCCCCCAGCACGAAGGTGATGGAGATGACTACATGGGTGTCTATCCCTAACAGGTTGGCCATCTTGATATCTTCCGAACAGGCGCGGCAGGCGCGGCCCATGCGGGAGCGGCCGATGAACTGGGTCAGCGCCAGCATGGTGATGAAAGTCACCACGAAAATGATCAGCTGCATATAGGAGAGACTGGCCTGAAAACCATCCTCCCCCCCCAGGGTCCAGCCACCTGAGATCAGGCTGGGCATGGCGATATCCCGTGAGCCCTGAGCCATCCGCATCATGTTCTGCAGGAAGATCGACATGCCGATGGCGGAGATGAGGGGGATCAGCCGGTTGCCACCGCGTAGCGGCCGGTAGGCGACCCGCTCGATGCTCCAGCCATAGGTGCCTGTGATGATAATACTGACCAGGAAGGCGCCCCCCAGCAGTAGAAAGGTGCTGTCGATGCCCATCATCATGAGCCCCGCCATCACCATAAAAGCGACATAGGAGCCGATCATGTAAACCTCGCCGTGGGCGAAGTTGATCATGCCGATGATGCCATAGACCATGGTGTAGCCGATGGCGATCAACGCATAGGTGCTGCCTATGGTTAATCCGTTCAGCAGTTGCTGAACGAGATAAAGGAGGTGTTCGGACATACTGCGTTCCCTGTACTTGCCCGCAAAGAGAGGAGGGGGTGAGCGTACTCACCCCCGATCGGCAGATTATTTGACTTGGCTGGAAGTACCGTCAGCGTGCCACTGGAACACACCGAATTCGAAGCCTTTCAGGTCACCGTTCGGTGCCCAGGTCAGGGGGCCCATCACGGTATCGATCGGCGCAGCCTTGATGGCGGCGGCAACGGCGGCCGGGTCATCTTCACCCGCCTTGGCGATACCGGCTGCCAGGGTTTGCACCGCAGCATAGGTAGTCCAGACGAACGGGCCGGAGGAGTCCTGACCCTTGGCCTTGAACGCAGCGACCAGCGGGGCGTTGGCAGGTACCAGATCGTATTTGTTCGGCAGGGTCACCAGCAGGCCTTCGGAAGCCGGGCCACCGATGGCGGAGATATCCTTGTTACCCACCCCTTCCGGGCCCATGAACTTGGCTTTCAGCCCCTTCTCGCCAGCCTGACGCAGGATCAGACCCAGCTCAGGGTGATAGCCGCCGTAGTAGACGAAATCGACGTTCTCTTTCTGCAGTTTGGCGATCAGGGCGGAGAAGTCCTTGTCACCGGCGGTGATCCCTTCAAAGGCCACCACTTTCACGCCAGCCTTGTCGAGCGCCGCTTTGACGCTGGAAGCGATCCCTTCGCCATACTGCTTCTTGTCGTGGATAACGGCCACGCGCTGGGGTTTGACCTGCTCGATGATGTACTTGGCGGCAGTCGGGCCCTGATCGCTATCCAGGCCGATGGTGCGCAGGGTCAGCTGGTAACCGCGTTCGGTGATTTTGGGGTTGGTGGAGGCAGGGGTGACCATCAGGATCCCCTCGTCTTCATAGATGTCGGAGGCGGGCAGGGTGTTGTCGGAGCAGAGGTGGCCGACCACGAACTTGACGCCATCGTTCACCACCTTGTTGGCAACGGCCACCGCCTGTTTGGGATCGCAGGCATCGTCATAGACGACCGCTTCGATCTGCTTGCCATTGATGCCGCCAGCCTTGTTGATCTGCTCTACCGCCATCTTGCCGCCGGTGAATTGCATGTCCCCGTACTGGGCTACCGGACCGGTGACCGGGCCTGCGATACCTATCTTGATGGTGTCTGCCGCGTGGGCGATGGAGATCGATCCAAACAGAGCCAAAGAAACCGCTGCGCCAACTGTGATTTTGCTCAACTTATGCATTGATTCGTCCCTTAATCAGTGGATTGTTTCATTTCCGTGTGCCATTCCGGATCTACATCCCGTGCATCCGGCTATAGGTATGGTTCTATCATTCCTCACGGGGCAATAACAAGCTGTTAAAGATACTAACCAGAGGGGGTTGGATGGGTGGATTTTGAAATAAATGACCTGTTATTTTCGGCCAATCAGAGCTTAATTTTGACTTGTTGACTTAACATCTTGGTAACGAGAGGCGATTCTGACAAACGCCAGAGGATTAATCTGGCGATATTTTACTCTGACAGCGCTCCCATTTTGACCAGAATCCATTTGCGCAAACAGAAATGAGCGCCTAAATTAGCCGGCATTGACAATTCCGTGGCAGAGCTCGTTAAAACCAAGCCTTTATTCGGGAAATCTGCTAATGTTCCGCCTTTGACAGTCAGGAGACAGAGATGGCCACTATCAAGGATGTCGCCTCGCGCGCAGGCGTATCCATCTCCACCGTCTCACATGTGCTCAACCACACTCGGCGGGTCAGCGAAGACGCGACCCAGAAAGTGATTGAGGCGGTGGCAGAACTCAACTACGCGCCCAACTCGGTAGCGCGCAGTCTTAAAATAAATTCGACCAAGACCATTGGTATGCTGGTGACCACCAGCGTAAACCCCTTCTTCGCAGAAGTGGTGCAAGGGGTTGAAGCGTACTGCTTCGAACAGGGCTACAGCCTGATCCTCTGCAACACCGAAAACCAGCCGCCTCGCCAACAGCATTACCTGAGAATGCTGATGGAAAAACGGGTGGATGGCCTGCTGGTATTGGGTACCGATATCGACACCCCGTTGCGCGACATGCTGCGCATCCACAAGAACGTGCCGCAGGTGGTACTGGATTGGGGCACGGAGTGCGATTTCGCCAACGTCATCAACGACAACGCCCGCATCGGCGCCCGCATGGCCGTTCGCCATCTGCTGGAGCTGGGGCACCGCGACATCGTCTGCATCACTGGCCAGCTCTCCAAGCCGACCACCCAGCAGCGACTGGACGGGGTACGTGATGCGCTGGGCGAGCACGGTCTGACCCTTAAAGATGAACAGGTCTTTGAAGGGGACTACGAGAGCCAGAGCGGCTTCGATGCCATGCAGCGCATCCTGGCCCTGCAGCCTCGTCCGACCGCGGTCTTTGCCTTCGACGATCCCATGGCGATCGGCGCGATTTGCGCTGCCTGGGAAGCCGGAGTCAAGGTGCCGGACGATATCTCCATCATCGGCTACGACGATGTGGAGATGGCGCGCTTCTCCAGTCCGCCGCTGACCACCATCCGTCACCCGAAGGCCGAATTGGGCCAGCTGGCGGTGAAGCATCTGGTCAGCCGGATCCGTAACAAGGAGCTGGAAGTGGAATCGATGACGGTACAGCCCGAGCTGATTGTCCGTCGCTCGGTCAAACCGCTGCGTTAATCCGCACCCGTTGCCAACACGAAAAACCCCCTCTGTCACGAGGGGGTTTTTGTTTTCGCAGGCTGGAGTACAAGAGGATTTTCCCCAAGCAACTCTGCTTATCCTCACTTCTGTCAGAAGCAGGAATGGTTATTTTTGTGTGTTGTATTTCGGTGAGTAGGGGCCATACAGGATGCCATTAGGCATACCTGCGCTTAGCAGTCTGAAACTGGTTATCCCTGCGATATCATGGCCCTTGTCCATCACAGTGTTGGTGATCTGGTCAACGACGGCGACGACCAGCATGCCAACCAGGCTACCACCACCATTGGACTTTTGCTCTGCGCTTGAAGCGCGGGCTGTACCTTCCCATATGGTTTTGCCGTTACGCAGGTCCACCAATTTTGCTTTCGCTGTCACGGCTGTTTCACTCGAGACCACCATATAGCTGGTGCCATATTCGGTGATGTCCAGATAGAGCGCGGTATCAGCACCAAAAATCTGATGCAGTTTGCTGATGGGCAAAGAGTGGATATCTTCCGCAACAGTCATGCCGTTCTGACGGAAGGTTTCGTTGGTCAGTGAGACCGGGAAAACATAATAGCCAGACTCGGCCAGTGGCATGGTGCTCTGGGAGAGCAGGCTATTGCCGGCTTTAACATCTGGACTGTGGTTTACGGGAGGCAAAACCAGAATCGATGTAGGGTGACTTTCCCGAAATGCTGTGTAGTCATACGCAGCTTGTTGGGATGCGCAACCAGCCAGTAGCAGTGAGCCCATGATGGAAATCAGTAACTTTTTCATTTGGCTGCTCCTTGCTTCTGGGTGAGCAGAAAATTAATGAAAGTGGTTGATTCTGGGAAGAGTTGCTTCTCTTTCTCGAAGTGTTCCAGTGCGAGGTTGTCACGCCCTTGCTGGGCATAAAGCATGGCCAGATGAGCATGGAAACCGGGCGGCACCTTTTCCCCTTTGCCATTGGCTTCTTGCAGGTTTTTCTCAAGCCGATCGATCTGTTCACCGTTATCTTTTTCTTCAAGGTTCTGGTAGACCGAATCCTGATATTCACCCCAGTTGTACAGGGGCTTGGGTGGGGTCGCACAACCGTAGCTGAAGAGGGCAAAAGCCAGACAGAGTCCTTGACGCATTTTGTTCATTGATTCCCCCTTAGCGAGCCGGTTGCCAGGCACCGTTCTGGATGCCAGAGACCAGATTGTTTACGGCTTCACGAATCGCCAGGTCGAGCACCTTGCCATTGAGTGTGGAGTCATAATCGGCCGTGCCACCAAAACCGATAACTTCGCGGTTGGAAAGCTCGAATTCGCCTGCCCCTTGTGACGAGAAAACAACTTCTGACGTTTTGACATCGACGATGTTGAGGTTGACTTTGGCATAGGCGATCTGCGATTTACCCCTGCCGAGAATGCCAAACAGCTGATGATCTCCCACCGCTTTTCGACCAAATTCAGTGACATCGCCTGTGACGACGTAATCGGCGCCTTTCAGCGTCTGAGTCTCTTTCTTGAGCCCTGCTTCCGCTTGCAACTCTTCCATGTTGGCTCTATCCAGAACACTGAAACGGCCAGTTTGTTGCAGGTGGGTGATCAGGATTGTCTTGGCCTGGCTACCCAGGCGGTCGTTACCATCGGAGAATATACCGCGCATGTAGCTTGAGCGATTATCAAACTTGCCCACAGAAATGGGGCTGCGAGTGCCTTGGTATTGGGTCTGGTAAGAGGTCACTTTGGCAACTTCAAGTGTTCGGGAGGATTCGCTTGCACAACCCGCAAGTGTCAAGCTTGCTGCGATAGTCACAGCAACAATGTGATACTTTGTCATGACAGCCTTATTAAGTTTATGATTATTAATGTTTTTTGTGGGGCCTGTATCGTATACCAATAAAGCTCCCAACGGAACCGTTTCAGTTGGAAGCCTTAATAAAACTCCTTGTTGTGCTTTGGTAACCAAGGTGGGGGATTGAAGGGGGATCTCCAAATTTTGCTGTGTGATCGTTGTGTTGGACTGAAAACTGTCAGTTGTATGCACCAAGACCCAATTCCAGCCCATATGATAAACACTCCCCCCGTTTGAGCTGCCTCGCATTTTGCCTGTTAATCGTTTGATCAATATCAACAAAGGGTTAAGTTCTGATGGACTCCCGACTTAACCGTTCCATCCTGTAGGTTGGGTATGACTGTCAAGGATGGTGTCTTATGTTCCCCCCTCGCAAGCTGGGTCACCAGATCACGCTGCTGGCAATCGGCGGCATCGTATTGCTCGCCGTGGTGCTGCTTACCTTTAATCTGTTTGAAAATCGCCAGCGGGCGCTCGCGGCCGAGCAGGCTGCACTGCGGAGCCAGCTCCAGAACGTGGAAGCGGTGATCAAAAACACCAGCCATGAAACCGTGCTGGCGGCGACCCTGATCGCCCAGCGGCCGGATGCAGCAAAGGCGGTGGCCGACAAGGATTGGCAGACCCTCGCCAATCTGTTTGATCCGCTCTGGCCCGCCCTCAAGGCGCAGGGGATCCAGCAGTTTCACTTTCACATTCCCCCGGCTACTTCCCTTTATCGGGTACACAAGCCCGCAAATCATGGCGACGACCTCTCTACTACACGGTTGGCAGTGGTCGAGGTGAACCGCAATCATCAACCGGTCGGCGGGTTGGAGACCGGTCAGGGTGGCACCGGGATCCGCGGCGTAGTGCCGGTCACTTTCAATGGTCAGTCGGTCGGCTCGGTGGAGTTTGGCCGCGCCCTCGACACCTCGCTGTTTGCCGATCTGCTGGGCAAGGACAGTCGCCTTGCCATCTATCTGTTTGAACAGGGTAAGCCCGTTATGCTGACTGGTACCTCCATGCTTGGTGAGTCGATGGACTGGTATCAGGAGGTATTGGCGGGAGAGAGCCGCTTCACCACCATCAAGCAGCAGGGGAGCGATTTTCTGGTGATGGCGGCACCGTTGCGCGACTTCTCCGGCAAGGCGGTTGGGGTGATCGAGTTGGCGCGTGATCACAGTGAGGTTGCAGCCGCACTGGTACGCCAGAGCTGGCAGATGGTAATGATCGTGCTACTTGGCACCGCTCTGATTGCGGTGGCGCTGGTGCTGCTGCTGGCGCGTCTTAGCCGTCCGCTGCTCGACAGCGTCAAGGCGTTGGAGGCGCTGGCCAATGGCTCTGGCGATCTCGGCAGCAAGCTGCCGGTGGCGGGGCCGGAGGAGATCCGCCGCCTCGGGTCGGCGTTCAATGGCTTTGTTGCCAAGATCCGCGACACCATCAGCCAGCTCACCGCCACTCTGGGCGAACTTGCTGGTGAAAGCGAGCGGCTGTCGCGCAGTGCGGCCGGCAACCTTGGCAGCATGACGCGCCAGCAGGAGCAGACCACCCAGCTCGCCACCGCCATGACCGAGATGACCAGCACGGTACACGAGGTGGCCAACAACACGGCACAGGCGGCCGAAGCGGCCAACGAAGCGGACAATCAGGCGGTCACCGGCGATGAGGTGGTGCAGCAGAGCGTCAACATGATCGAACAGCTGGCGGAGGAGATCGCCAGCGCGGGCAACACGGTGAAAGAGGTGGCCAAGGCCAGCGAGCAGATTGGCTCTGTGCTGGCGGTGATCCAGTCCATCGCCGAGCAAACCAACCTGCTGGCCCTCAACGCTGCCATCGAGGCGGCCCGTGCCGGTGAACAGGGGCGTGGTTTTGCGGTGGTGGCCGACGAGGTGCGCTCGCTGGCCGGGCGCACCCAGCACTCCACCGCCGAGATCCGCGGCACCATAGAGCAGTTGCAGCGGGCGGTGGGCACCACGGTGACCATGATCGAACACAGCGTCTCGCGGGCGGGGGAGTCGGTGGAGCGGGCCAATCAGGCGGGAGAAGCCCTCGGCCGGATCAAGGGGGCGGTCAACAGCATTCGCGACATGAACACCCAGATCGCCGCCGCCTCGGAGGAGCAATCCTCGGTGAGCGATGAGATCACCCGCAATATCGTCAGCGTCCACGAGATCTCCCAGGCCACCACGCTGGTGGCGCGGGATACCGCCCATATCGCCAGCCATGTGGCGACCCTGGTGGACAAGCTGGGGGATCTGGCCGGGCAGTTCCAGGATGGTTCCAACGTGCGGATGGTGCTGAGTCGCGCCCGCGCCGCTCATATGGGCTGGAAGACTCGGGTGCGTGCCTATCTGGATGGGCAGGAGGGGTTGTCGCGCAGCGAGGCGGTCAGCGACAAGGAGTGCCGCCTTGGTCATTGGTACTTCAGCGAAGGGCAGGCATGCTGTGGCGATCAACCCGCCTTCAGGGCGATCGCCGCCCCGCATGCCAGATTGCATCAGGTGATCCAGCAGATTATCGAGCTGAAAAATCAGCACAAGCATGAAGAGGCAGAGGCGCTCTACCGCGAGATCGAGCAGAACTCAGAGCAGGTAGTGGGCTGCATTGATCAGCTGCTGCAGGAGATGACCAAGCCGGAGCGTTAATGACGAGCGGATCGGATAGCCAAAGGGCTGACAGCGATGTCAGCCCTTTTTCATGGTGCGGGTCTGGGGCGAGGTTACTGCTCCTGACTCTCATCCTGATAACGGGCGGCGGTGATGAACTGGCCGAAGGTTTCACACCAGACGATCACGCTGCTGTAGCGGGCCGGATCGATCGTGGCGGGCAGCGGCACGATAAAGTTGTCGAAGGTCTTCACCGGCCCGACTCGCACCATCTGATCCTTGAGGCGTGCAAAATCGGCTTCGGTCTCGACAAACTCGGGGGAGAGGTAGAGCTGGTAGTCCGGCCCGGGGGCCAGCTTGCCCATCAGGCTGACGGCATCCGGCCCTATGCTCACCTTGCCTTCCCCCCAGTGCAGCCGATCGCTGTCTTTCAGGTCCCGGCGAAAGGTGCCGTGGAATCTCGCTTGCTGCTGGCTGGCCGCTACCTGCTCGGGATCAGGGGCGGGTGGCGCGATCAGGATCGGCAGGGTGTAGACACCGGCGGCAAAGCCTGCCGCCGCGACCAGCAGATGGGTGCCCAGCAGCAGGGCCATGGTTTTGCGTTTCATGATATCTCGGTCGTTGATGAATTGATGGCAAAACCATACCAGTCCGGGGACCCGCTGCCCAGTTTGCTCAGGCCAGAGGTGTAGTTATCCATCTATGGTGACGTGGGGTGTGGTCACGCTAATGGCTCAAGGCCGGATAGTGCCGTCCTGGCCTTTGTTGATCTCGCTGGCGGCGTGTACCAGCTGTTCCAGCTGGTGGTGGATCTGGGTGCGATCCAGTTGCTGCAAGGGCTGGCGACTCCACAGTACCGGTGTCAGGCTCTCGGTATCGAAACCCAGTACCGGTTTGCACGGGTCCTGACTGAAGAGGTTCTGGGCGGCCGCCTGAGCGCTGGTGGCTGCGTCGAGGCGGGTAAACATCAGCAAATAGTCGGCCGGGTGTTCGGTCAGATGGCAGGTCAGTTCGCCGATCTGCAGGCTGGTGACGCTCTCCTCCTGTTGCGGCGCAGGCAGGGAGAGGGAGAGAAACAGCTGGTGGATGGCGGCGTGATAAAGAGAGTTCATTGATGGCTCCAGATTGATGATGGCGCCATTAGAGCAGGTCACTGCCAGCGGCACTGTTAATGGTGGCTCTCTTTTTTTAGCTTTTCGGTCAGCGAGATAGCGCACCGCGCTCAGTACAAAAATCGCGACCAATCCCGATAGTCCCTGTTGATGGCCTCTCCTAGACTGGCGGCGAAACATCACAAGAAGACAATCATCATGCAGATTCAAGCAAACACCGTCGGCACACAGGCCGTCGCTCACCACAGTGATGCAACCACAGGGGTTGGCCGGATGGGCCAGCTGGAGGCGCGTCAGGTCGCTACCGGGCAAGATGCGATCTTGCTGGGCAACCGCAGCGAACCGCAGAAAGGGCAGGGGCTGCTCTCGCGATTGGGGGCCCAACTGGCCCGTCCGTTTGTGGCCATCAAAGAGTGGATTGGCAACCTGCTGGGGAGTGGCAAGAGTGCCGCTGCGCCGAAGGCGCAAACCGCAGCTTCCCCCGAGGATCTTCAGCGTCTGATGAAACAAGCTGCATTTGGTAGCTCGCTGGGTGGCTTTGCCAAGGCGGACGTGTTGAACAACATCGCCGCCGAACAACTGGGCAAGGAGCACGCCACTCTGGCGACCGGCAACGGCCCACTGCGCTCGCTCTGCACCGCGTTGCAGGCTGTTGTCGTCGGCTCCCAGCAGCCGCAACTCCGGGAATTGGCTGCCGGGCTGCTGGCCCGCCCCATCGCCGGTATCCCGCTCCAGCAGTGGGGCACTGTCGGGGGCAAGGTGACCGACCTGCTCGCCAGCGCCACCTCCGAACTGCTGCAGGAGGCGATGAGCCAGCTGCACACCGCGATGGGTGAAGTAGCCGACCTGCAGCGGGCCGTCAAGGCTGAAATCGCTGGCGAACCGGCGCAAAGTGCGACCACCACTGCGGATGCGGCACCCGTCCAAAGCGGTGAGAGCACAGGGGCTGCTCGCGAACAGGTCGCCATGGCGCGGCAGACCCCGGCCACCGGCTACAAGCTGGCGCTGGATCTTATCAGCTATCAGGCCAGCTACCTGCTGCGGGATCAAACCTCGACCGAGGTGACCCTGAGCAGCAGCGATCTCAACGCCCTGCATCAACACATTGCCGATGGCTCCATCAACAGTTCCCACATGGCCAAGTTGCAGACCCGCGGCGACCTGCAAACCCTGCGCACTCTGGCGCTCTCGCTGGCCAGCGGCAGCGACGCCAAGGGCTCTTCTCTTGGTCATGCCCTCGACAGCCTCGCCTCGGCGCGTCCCAACCAGCGGTTGGTGCTGGGCGGCCTGATGCAGTTTGCCGGTCAGACCGAGCAGGCGTGGGTGGACCATACCGCGCTCAAGCCGCGAGAGGAACGGCTCGATGCCGGGGCGCGACTGCGCTTTGACACCGGCCATATGCAGGCGGAGCTGGGGCGTCTCGGCGACAGCGAGGCACGGCAGGTGCTGCAACAGCTGGAAGGGGCTTTTGGTGATCGGGCCAGGGCTATCTGCGACTTCGCGGTGGCTCAGGTCTCCGGCTTTGCCGATAGCGAAAGCAGCCCTGAGGCCGTGCTGGTCTCCCGCCTGACCCGCATGGGCAATCTGGTGGGCAGCCTGACCGATGCGCTCAAGGAGCGGCTGCAACTGCCCGGGTCCGCCCGTGGCGAGCCGACCATGATCGACTCCGCCAGCCAGCTGACACCGCTCGAACTGGCTGCGCTGGCTCATATCGGCGTCGATGAGAGCTATCTGTAAACCGTCAGCACACAGCCCCTCGGGGCAAGGTGATATGACATAAAAACGGACACCCTCGGGTGTCCGTTTTCTTATTCAGGCGGGAGTGGGTTGAGGGGGGCAGGGCAGGCCGATATGGCTTAGAGGCTGGCGAAATCCACCTCGGGCAGGGTTTCGAAGCCGGGACGGGCAAACAGATAGCCCTGCATCAGGCTGACGCCCATCTCCCGCAGGCAGGTCATCTCTTCGCGGGTCTCGATCCCCTCCGCCTGCGGGGTGATCTGCAGCTCCGCAAACAGCGCCAGACAGTGGCGGACTATGGCTTGTCGGGTTGGGTCCTGGTCGATGCCGCGCAGCAGGTGCATATCGAGCTTGACGATATTGGGGTGAAAATCGGCCAGCAGGTTGAGGCCTGAGTAACCGGCGCCAAAGTCATCGATCGCCGTCTTGAAGCCGAGCGCCTGATAGTGATCGACGATGCCGCGAAGATGCTGGCTATCCTGCACCTGCTCCACCTCGGTCAGCTCGAACATGATCTGCTCGATGGGAAAGAGATGCTCGCGGGCTGCCTGCAGGGTGGTGCGGATGCAGCGCTCCGGGCGGTAGACCGCATTGGGCAGAAAGTTGATGCTGAGCATGCCCCGCATATCGAGCCGGGCGGCCAGTGCGATGGCCTTGATCCGGCACAGCTGGTCGAAGCGGTAGCGATTGCCATCGTTGACCCGGGCAATCACGCTCTGCGCCGGCTCGTTGTTGAGCCCCCGCACCAGCGCCTCGTAGCCGAAGATGGTGCGCTGGCTGCAATCGATGATGGGCTGAAAGGCCATGGTGAAGTCGAAGTCGAGATCTGCTTTCTCCTGACACAGCTGGCAGATGGCGGGGGACGGGGCGGCAGGTATATCCATGACTTTCCTCTTGGGCGTGGCGGCGCTGGGCTCTGTCTCAAATGATAACAGCTCATTACCCCCCTGTAGGTTCGATTAGCGCAGCGTAATCGAACGATCGAGAGGCTTTGATTACGGCTGTTGCCGTGAAACAGGATCGGCCAGCTGGAGGGGGAAGTGCGGCTGGCCGTTATGGTGGGAGAGTTGATTTACGCGAATGTCCGATTATGCCTGACGGCTAATTGAACCTACGAGATCATATTTTTTAGAAAGTGAACCTGCTCAATAATTCAATTTTTTTTGTAATGTAACTGACATCTATTGTGTCATGGAAACGATTGCTTATTTGCATTACACGATTTGAATAGTTTTTTTCTTGGGCATTGCCACTGCTAATATTGCTGGTGTGGCGGTTCTCAATTTCATTAGAGTTCTCACTAGAAAGAGACTCCATATTGAAGTATGAATTCATTAGATTTGCTTCAATGAACGCACATTCGCCCTTGTACTTGTCGAGCCGTTCATCTTTTGGGACAATCTCATAGAGGATTTCTATCATTCCACTTGGATACTTTTTACTTTCTAAAGCATTTTTATATTCATGATAGTGATACTCATGAGCTACGACTAGAAAAGCGGTTAATGCGGGGTAAAGGTGATAGTTAGGTGGGGTTAAGTTTAATACTAGAGTTATCTTTGTAAATAACTGCTCAATGTCTCTTAATGATAGTTTTTTTATCTCTGATAGGAAAGAAATCGTATCTGACAAGTTAACCCAGTCTGTTTTGTCCCCAGAGTGTTTCCCTCTCGCCTGAAAGTACTCTTCCAGCTCTAGATTATGATATAAACCATTAATAAATTTCTTTAGATTAGGCTTCGGAAGTTGATACTCAATGTCAATAAATCTCTTAAGATATCCGATTGACTCAAAACCCTCTCCATAAATAGATCTTACACTATGTGATAATTGTTCTTTATCCATGGCAATAATGAATATGAGCCCTTCGATATCAAATAAGTGTTTGATTCTCTCCAGCAATTCAACTGCATATGTTGGCCTGCATCTGTCAAGCTCATCTATGAATATGAATAGCTTTCCATTATGTGCTTCTTGAATTGTTTGAGAAAGACCATTTTTAAATATTATAATTTGATCCTTTTCAGATTCATATTTTTCGATTGTGCTGGAGGATGCATCTTTAGCAAGCTCCCCCATTGCTTCTTCGACAAAATCTTTTGTATCCAGAACTCCCATAGTCATAATTTTTAACGCAGCAGGAATGCCTTTTTTTAATAATATCTCACCAGCGCTTTTGGTGAGGCTCCATGCGGGATTATGCTCAACTGAGCCTTTGTGTAGTTGACTATCAATTTCACCCAAAAAGGCTAATAATGGATCACCTGCAAAATCAGTGTGCCATGCACTGAATAGTACTGTGCTGCATTGAGCTAATTGTAAGTCAGCTTTTAGCATGTTGATGAAGGTCGTTTTTCCTGTTCCCCAAGGAGAATTAATTGAGAACGTTATAGGGCTAGATATTTTTTGAAGAAGAGCAGAAATATTTTGTATACTATCTTTTAAATCAATGCTATCAAACTTAAATGGATCTTCAGGGGGGATAGATATAAAGTTTGGTTTTATTTTCATGATTAAGTCCATGAGTGAAGGAAATACTTTTTTATACGCCAACGAGCAATTAATGCAATAAAAAAGGCGCCTTTCGGCGCCAATTTGAGATATTGCTAACAAACCGCAATTACTGCAGCAGGGAGATATCCGCCACTTGCAGGAACAGGTTGCGCAGGTTGTTCAGCAGTGCCAGACGGTTGGCCTTGAGGGCTTCGTCGTCGGCCATCACCATCACTTCGTTAAAGAAGGTATCGACCGGCTCGCGCAGGGCGGCCAGACGGGTGAGGGCAGCCTGATAGTCACCGGCAGCGAACAGCGGGGCCAGTTCGGCTTGCAGTTCGGCAACCTGGGTAGCCAGCGCCTTCTCGGCGGCATCGACCAGCAGTTCCGGTTTGACGGCGGTCGGCAGTTCGCCTTCGACCTTGGCCAGAATGTTGCTCACGCGCTTGTTGGCGGCAGCCAGTGCCAGTGCGGCATCCAGCGTGCGGAAGTGGCTGACGGCCTTGACGCGACGATCGAAGTCGAGCGGACGGGTCGGGCGGCGGGCCAGTACGGCCAGCACCACGTCGGCACCGATGCCTTCGTCCTGATAGGCGGCGCGGAAGCGGCCCAGCATAAAGTCGACCACGTCGGTGACGACGGTTTTGTTGGTCAGCTTGTCGCCGTAGACGCGTACCGCTTCTTCAACCAGTTCAACCAGATCCAAGTCCAGCTGCTTCTCGGTCATGATGCGCAGGGCACCGATGGCGGCGCGACGCAGGGCGAACGGATCCTTGTCACCCTTCGGCAGCATGCCGATGCCGAAGATACCGGCCAGGGTGTCGAACTTGTCGGCCAGCGCAACGGCGCAGGCAACCAGACCGGACGGCAGGGCATCGCCGGCAAAGCGCGGCATGTACTGCTCGTTGAGGGCCACGGCAACCGCTTCGTCTTCGCCATCGTGACGGGCGTAGTGCATCCCCATGACACCCTGGGTGTCGGTGAACTCGCCGACCATGTTGGTCATGAGATCACACTTGGAGAGCAGACCGGCACGCTTGGCCTGAGTGACATCGGCGCCGATACGCTCGGCGATAAAGCCGGCGACGGTTTCGATGCGCTCGACCTTGGCCTTGACGGTGCCCAGCTGTTGCTGGAACAGCACGGTTTCAAGGCGCGGCAGGCGGGAGGCCAGGGTCTGCTTGAGGTCGGTCTTGAAGAAGAACTCGGCGTCAGAGAGACGGGGGCGAACCACCTTCTCGTTGCCGCTGATGATCTGGCTCGGGTCTTTGGACTCGATGTTGGTGACGAAGATGAACTTCGGCAGCAGCTTGCCGTTCTTGTCGTAGACCGGGAAGTACTTCTGGTCACCCTTCATGGTGTGAACCAGCGCTTCAGCCGGCACGGCCAGGAACTTCTCTTCGAAGTTGGCGGTCAGCACCACAGGCCACTCGACCAGTGCGGTCACTTCTTCCAGCAGGGCGTCGTCCAGATCAGCCACGCCACCGAAGGCGGCAGCGGCCGCTTCGACGTCAGCCTTGATCTTGGCCTTGCGCGCCATGAAGTCGGCAATCACCATGCCGCGCTCCTGCAGGATCTGCGGGTACTGGCTGGCGTTGTCGATGGTGAACTCGCTCTCGCCCATAAAGCGGTGGCCGCGGATGGTGCGGGCAGAGTCGATACCCAGAATGTGGGCGGGAACCAGCTCGCCATCCAGCAGCAGGGTCACGGTGAAGACCGGACGCACGAACTGGATGGTCTTGTCGCCCCAGCGCATCATTTTCGGGATCGGCAGTTTGGCCAGTGCGGAGGCGACCAGCTCGCCCAGCAATTCTTTGGCCGGACGGCCTTCGACCTTGGCGGTGTGAACCAGCCACTCGCCCTTGTCGGTGACCAGACGCTCGGCCTGTTCAACGGTGATGCCGTTGCCACGGGCCCAGCCTTCGGCTGCCTTGGTCGGCTTGCCTTCGGCATCGAACGCCTGTGCCACGGCCGGGCCGCGCTTCTCGACGCTCTTGCTCGGCTGTTCGCCGGCCAGCTCGCTTACCTTCAGCGCCAGACGGCGCGGTGAGGCAAACCACTCGACGTCGCCAAAGGCCAGATCGGCCTTGGTCAGTTCGGCTTTGAAGTTGTCGGCAAAGGCTTCGGCCAGGGAGCGCAGGGCTTTGGGCGGCAGCTCAGCAGTACCGATCTCTACCAGAAATGTATGTTGTGCCATGTCCGTTCCTTAACCTTGCTTGTTCTCACTGCGCTGACACATAGGGAAGCCCAGCGCTTCGCGGGAGGCGTAGTATGCCTCTGCCACGGCCTTGGTCAGGGTGCGAATGCGCAGGATGTAGCGCTGACGCTCGGTGACCGAGATGGCCTTGCGGGCATCCAGCAGGTTGAAGGAGTGAGCAGCTTTGAGGATGCGCTCGTAGGCAGGCAGCGGCAGCGGTTTTTCCAGTGCCAGCAGGTTCTGGGCTTCCTTCTCGTACTGCTCGAAGCAGTGGAACAGGAACTCCACATCGGCGTGTTCGAAGTTGTAGGTGGATTGCTCCACTTCGTTCTGGTGGAACACGTCGCCGTAGGTGGTCTTGCCCAGCGGGCCGTCAGACCAGACCAGATCGTAGACGCTGTCCACGCCCTGAATGTACATGGCCAGACGCTCGAGACCGTAGGTGATCTCGCCGGTGACCGGCTTGCACTCGAGGCCGCCAACTTGCTGGAAGTAGGTGAACTGGGTCACTTCCATGCCGTTCAGCCACACTTCCCAACCCAGACCCCAGGCACCCAGAGTCGGGTTTTCCCAGTTGTCTTCCACGAAGCGGATGTCGTGGATTTCAGGGTCCATGCCCAGCTCTTTCAGGGAGCCCAGATAGAGTTCCTGAATGTTGTCGGGGGAAGGCTTGATGATCACCTGGAACTGGTAGTAGTGCTGCAGGCGGTTCGGGTTTTCACCGTAGCGGCCGTCAGTCGGACGGCGGGACGGTTGCACGTAAGCGCAGGCGATGGGCTCCGGGCCCAGGGCACGCAGACAGGTCATGGGGTGGGAAGTACCGGCACCCACTTCCATATCCAGCGGCTGAATGATGGTACAGCCCTGGCGGGACCAATAGTCCTGCAGCTGCAGGATCAGGCCCTGAAAGGTTTTGACATCGAATTTTTGCATAATTTTTTTCGCGCGAAGTGAAAATCAGAGCAAGATTTGCTGAATGTGAACCGAGGGAGTATACCGTCTGGCATGGTCGGATAATAGGCGAAATTGCAGCGGATTCGCGGGATGGTGCTGCGCCCTGGCTGGTCGGGCGGGATGTCCGGTATATGATGTGAGCAGTGCCGCCTGCAGAGTGGGCAGGGTCGGGCAACCCGCTGAAATAACGAGGGAGAGGAAATGGAACTGCGCTGCGCCTGGGTGACCAAGGACCCGGAATATATTGAATACCATGACAAACAGTGGGGCAGGCCGGTCTATGACGCCCGTGAGCTGTTTGCCAAGCTCTGCCTCGACGGCCAGCAGGCGGGGCTGTCGTGGATCACCATCCTCAAGCGCACCGAAAGCTACTACCGCGCCTATGCGGACTTTGATCCGGTGCAGATTGCCCGGTTCGACGAGCAGGATGTAGAGCGGCTGATGCAGGACACCGGCATCATCCGCAACCGGCTCAAGGTGCAGTCGATCATCAGAAATGCCCGCGCTTATCTGGCGTTGCAGGAGCAGGGGATCGACTTCGCCGACTACCTGTGGGGCTTTGTTGGCGGCGCCCCCATCGTCAACCAGCGGCAGGGCAACGGCGACATTCCTGCGACCTCACCGGAGTCGGATGCCATGTCGAAAGCGCTCAAGAAGCTCGGCTTCAACTTCGTCGGCAGCACCATCTGTTACGCCTTTATGCAGGCGGTGGGGATGGTGAACGATCATCTGGTCAGCTGTCCTTGCCACGCCGAGTGTCAGTTACCGCGCTGACGACCCGCCGATTGGCCAAAAAAACACCACTCTCGCCGTCTGTTCAGGCTTGCGTCAGACAATGGCGTGCCAGCGCGTTACAATCCGGCCCCCGGCATGGTGCCGGATTGTTTTCACAGAGGTTTTTTCATGCGAGCCAAGATCCTGGTGCCTGCTCTGGCACTGACCGTTGCCCTGAGCGGCTGTACCACCAACCCCTACACAGGTGAATCCCAGACCTCCAAAGGTGCCTGGGGCGCGCTGGCTGGCGCCGCAGCCGGTGCGGCCGTAGGTGCGCTCTCCTCCAGCAAGGGTGACCGCAAGAAGGGCATCCTGACCGGCGTTGCTGCCGGCGCGGCGCTGGGTGGCGGTATCGGCTACTACATGGACGTGCAGGAAGCCAAGCTGCGCGAGAAGCTGCAGGGCACCGGCGTCAGCGTGACCCGCAATGGCAATGAGCTGATCCTCAACATGCCGAACAACGTGACCTTCGACAGCTCCAGCTCCCAGCTGAAAGCGGCCGGTGCCAACACCCTCTCCGGCGTGGCCATGGTGGTTGCCGAGTTCGACAAGACCCGCCTGAACGTGGTCGGTCACACCGACAGCACCGGTTCCCGCGATCTGAACATGAAGCTCTCCCGCGATCGTGCCGATGCCGTTGCCGCCCAGCTGATTGGTCAGGGCGTAGCAGGTAGCCGCATCTCCACCACCGGCGTAGGCCCGGATCAGCCGGTTGCTACCAACAGCACCGCCGCTGGCAAAGCCCAGAACCGCCGCGTGACCATTACCCTGACCCCGACCGCCTAAGTCGCTCAGGTTTCGGTAACGAAAAGGCCCCGCCAGTGATGGCGGGGCCTTTCTATTGGAGCCGTTGCGAGCAATGACGCCTTGTTGTTTGCTCCCTTCTCCTCTCGTGGGAGAAGGGGCGGGGATGAGGGGATAAGTGCCTCTTAGACTGCCGCAGTCAGCTGCACTTCGACCTTGTAGCCTTCGTGGGCGAGGCGGGCTTGTACGCAGGCGCGAACCGGCGCGGTGCCTGCCGGGATCCAGGCATCCCACTGCTCGTTGAAGGCAGCGATATCCTGAATGTCTTTCAGATAGATATTGGCCATCAGAATTTTGTCTACGCCGGAGCCGTTGGCTTCCAGCAGGCGCTGCAGGCTTGCCAGCACTTCGCGGGTCTGCTGGTGGATGTCGGCCTCGTCGCTGACGGGCACTTCCACCACGTAGAGGGTGCCATTGTGGATGACCACGTCTGACCAACGCTGGGTAGTGCCGATTCGGGTAATGGTTGTCATGGAGTGCTCCGGTACGGGGGCTTATTGACCCTTTCGGATCAGATAGCGGTAGGGGGCCTGCTCTGTCTCGCTGGCGACCAGGGTGTGATCCATAAAGCGGCAGAAACTGGGGATGTCGCGGGTGGTTGAAGGATCGTCGGCACTGACCAGCAGGGTCTCGCCATCCGCCATCAGCCGCACTTTCTTGCGAACCATCATAACGGGTTCCGGGCAACGAAGCCCGATTGCGTCCAACTCGTGAGTTGCGCCGCAGAATAAATCACTCATCTATTATCAACCTTCAACCTATTCGGCTGCCAATGATACTCAGGGCTAAAAAATAATCAAACAAACGACCCATTCACCAGCATATGTAACCGAAATGTTATTCGACCCTATCCAGCTTGCGCCGGACGAGTAATATAAAAATTGAACCATATTCAACAAGGAGGTGAATATGCAGGTCTCCTACGGCAGATTACAGGCCTATGCAGGCATGGGGTTCTTGTCCTTCGCCATGATAGTGATGGGCAGCCCGATCGGGAATACCGGTACCTGGTTCGGCTCCATGGTGATGGTCGGGTTGGGGCTCTGGATCGAGCTCAGCGATTACTATGACGAGGATGAGGACGAGAACGATCAATCCTGAATCGGATGACGATTCAACAACAAAGGCGGAGCAATTCCGCCTTTGTCATTTCTGCCGTTTGGCAATGTGCCCGGATCAGCGGGTCGAGCGCATCGCCCGCTCCAGATGCAGCGCCGTCTGCTCTGGGTTGGCCTTGGGATCGTTGAAGAAGTTGCTCAGCACATCGAGGATTGCCTGCCGCATATTGGTCGGCGTCGCCATCCCTTCTGCCATGCTGGGCAGCAGGTTGTCCTGCTTTTCCGCCAGCAGGAAGTCCTGATAGGAGCGGACGGCGCAGCGGTCGAACTTGCTCATGTCGGGATTGGTCAGCGCCGGGATCGACCCCTTCACCCGATTGAACTCCTCCTGAAATTGCGGCGTCATCAGCAGTTGGGCCAGATCCCCCTGCGCCTGCAGCTGGGCCGGATCCCGCTGTTTGAACATGGCGATGGAGTCTAGGTTGTAGCTGAACAGTCCGGCGCTGCCCGGGCTCGGCAGGCAGGCGATATCCTCACCCGGCCGGTAGTTGCCCGCGCTCAGCTCCCCTTTCACCCAGTCGCCCATTACCTGCATGGCGGCGCCACCGCTCTCCAGCAGATTGGTAGCCTGATGCCACTTCAGACCGGCGTATTTTTGCGGCACGTAGGCGCGCAGCTGCTGGAAGCGGGTCAACACCCGCACCATGTCGGGGCCGGTCAGGGTGGCGCTGTCTTGTTCGAGGAACGCCTTGCGATAGAATTCTTTTCCGCCCTCACCGAGTGCCACCGTTTCAAACAGTACCGCCAGTTGCCAGGGCTCGTTGCCAATGGCGAGCGGGGTGATGCCCCGTTTTTTAAGCTGGTCGGCGACGGTGACAAACTGGGCCCAGTCGGTGGGCGGAGTCAGCTTGTTGCGCTCGAAGATCTTGCGGTTGAGCCACAGCCAGTTGACCCGGTGGATACCAGTGGGCACCGCCATCAGGGCGCCATTCTGGCTGAGGGTGGCACGCACCATGGGCGGCATCTGACTGTACCAGCCGAGGTGTTCGGCCATCGGGGTGAGATCGCGCAGGAAGCCGAGCCCGGCCCACTCCTTGAGCTCGTAACCCTTGAGGTGGGCCGCTTCGGGCGGGTTGGCGGCCAGTGCCCGGCTCTTCAATACCGTCATGGCACTCTTGCCGCCGCCGCCCTGCACTGCAAAGTCGTTCCACTGGTTGCCCTGTTTGGTCCACTCGGATTTGAGCACTTCGACCGCTTTCGCTTCGCCGCCGGATGTCCACCAGTGCAGTACCTCCACCTGGGAGGCTGCAACGGGAGCAGAGAGCAGGGCGATGACAGAAAAAGACAACCACTTCATAAGGTTACTGCCTTGGTAGGGAGAGCGTGGCCTGCAGGCCACCTTGCGGACGGTTTTCCAGCACCAGATCGCCACCGTGGGCGTGGGCAATGTTGCGGGCGATGCCAAGGCCGAGGCCGGTGCCGGCCTGATCCGTGCTGAGCCGGTAATAGGGTTCGAAGATGCGCTCGAACTGATCGTCCGGCAGGCCGGGGCCCTCATCCATGATGAAGAGGATCAGCATCTCCTCGTCATCCATGATGATGATGCGCACCCGCTGGCCATATTTGATGCCGTTGTCCACCAGATTGCCGATGCAGCGTTTGAGCGCCAGCAGCTTGCCGCGATAGGGCCACTTGCAGTGCCCTTCGATGGTCAGTCGCTCGTCGTGCAGGTTCATCGACTCCGCCATCTGCTCCAGCAGGGCGTTGATGTCGATCTCCTCGATATTCTCGTGAATGTCGGTCTCTTTGACCGTCTGCAGCGCCCCTTTCACCATCAGCTCCAGCTCGTCGAGATCCTTGTTGAACTTGGCGATTTGCACCTCGTCGTCGAGCAGTTCGACCCGCAGCCGCAGTCGGGTGATGGGGGTCTTGAGGTCGTGGGAGATGGAGCTGAACAGCCGCTCTCTATCGTCGATATAACGGCGGATGCGGTGCTGCATGATGTTGAAGGCGCGGGTCGCCGCCACGATTTCCGATGCTCCTTCCTCTTTGAGCGAAGGCTGATCGATATCCTTGCCCAGATTCACTGCCGCCTTGGCGAGACGGCGCAGCGGGCGGGTCTGCCAGCGCACCAGCATAAAGGTGAAGAAGCAGAGGAACACCGTCATCAGAGCGATGAAACGCACCTGGTTGCTCGGCATCACGGTATCGTCGAGGGTCATGTAGGGGGCGGGCAGCAGGGCCGCCAGATAGAGCCACTCCCCTTTTTCAATCTCGATCTGGGTCACCAGTACCGGTGGATTGAGCGGCTCCAGCGACAGGGTGTAACGGGCCCAGGAGGAGGGGAGATCTGCCAGCAGGGTGTCGTTATTGAAGACATGGAGGTCATCGGGTCGGGAGAAGTCCACCTTGATCGCCATGGCGTCGGAGAGCTTGCGGGTCAGCACTCCCTGAACCTCCTCCAGCACCTGCGTCTTGCGTTCGCTGTCGGGGATGGCGTTGATGTGGATCTCTTCCTCGTTGAGCGAGACGAAGAAGCGGCTGCCTCCCATGTTGCGCAACTGGTCCAGCGCGATATGGCGATACTGCAGCGGCAGGGATTTGAAGAAGTTGACGGTGGAAGCGGCAGACATGGCGAGGTTGCGGGTGGTGCTGAGCATCCCCTCCAGTTCCCGCTTCTGGATCTGCTGCATCCAGATGCCGGTCAGAATGGTCTGGGAGAGCAGGATGGCCAGCAACAGTAGCAGGATCATCCGTGACAACAGGGAGCGGGGCACCAGCGCCCCCCAGGACCACTTGTTGCTCATGGCAGCTCGTGCACCTCGGCAATCAGCATGTAGCCACTGCCGCGAATGGTCTTGATGATGCGCGGGCTCTTGCCGTTGTCGCCCAGCTTCTGGCGCAGACGGCTGATCTGCACGTCGATACCGCGCTCCATCGGCAGGCTTTCGCGGCCGCGGGTGGCATCCGAGATGGTGTCGCGATCCAGCACCACGCCAGGCTGTTGCAGGAACATGCCGAGCAGCATGGCATCGCTGCCGGAGAGATCCAGCAGGCTGCCATCGTCATGGGTCAGCTGGTGGCTCAGGGTGTCGAGGGTCCACTCGGCAAAACGCAGGCGGCGGCTCGGCTCTTTCTCTTTTTCCGGCTGGCGGAATTCGGCGCGGCGCAGCAGCGCCTTGATGCGGGCCTGCAGTTCGCGGGGGCTGAACGGCTTGGCGATATAGTCGTCGGCGCCGAGTTCGAGGCCGATCACCCGATCCGCTTCGTCGGAGGCGGCGGTCAGCATGATGATGGGCACCTGGGAGTCACGACGGATCTGCTGGCAGAGGGTAAAACCGTCCTCGCCGGGCATCATGATGTCCAGAATAATCAGGTCCGGGCTGTGCTGGGCGAGCTGCTGGCGCATCTCGTTGCCCTCCGCCGCCGTCAATACCTGAAAGCCCGCCCGGGTCAGGTACTCATTGAGCAGCTCGCGGATCTCTTGGTCGTCATCGACGATCAGCAGTTGTTTGCTCATTGACATATGTATGTGCATCCACCCATTTTTTTGTGCAGATTGAACCTGTCGGGGGAGTAAAAAGCAAGCAAGCCCCCTATCTAATGTGAGGTTTAAGGCAATAACAGCCTATTGATAAGATTAAAACGAAAAAAGGCCGACCCAAACGGGACGGCCAACAGACAGCTTCTGACCACTGACGAGCACCCCGTGTGGCGATCGTCACAGACTTGAAAAGGGGCCAGTCAGACTGGCCCCGAAAAGGGACAACTCTCAGTAGTGCATCCCGTCGATCCGGTTGGTTATCACACCCGTTCAAACACGGTGGCGATACCCTGACCCAGACCGATACACATGGTGGCAACCCCCAGGGTGGCATCCTTCTCCTCCATCAGATTGATGAGGGTGGTGGATATGCGGGCGCCGGAGCAGCCGAGCGGGTGACCCAGCGCAATGGCACCGCCGTTCAGGTTCACCTTCTCGTCCACCTGATCCTGCAGACCCAGATCCTTCACGCAGGGCAGGGACTGGGCGGCAAACGCCTCGTTCAGCTCGAACAGGTCGATGTCGCCGATGGTCAGACCGGCCCGTTTGAGCGCCTTCTGGGTCGCCGGCACCGGGCCGTAACCCATGATGGCGGCATCACAGCCGGCGATGGCCACGGCACGTACCTTGGCGCGCGGCGTGAGGCCGAGGGCCTTGGCGCGATCTGCACTCATCACCAGCATGGCGGCGGCGCCATCGGACAGGGCCGAGGAGCTGCCGGCGGTGACGGTGCCGTTGACTGGATCAAACACCGGGCGCAGTTGGCTCAGGGTTTCGACCGTGGTCTCCGGGCGGATCACCTCGTCGTAGTCGTAGAAGAAGCGGGCGCCGCTGGCGTCATGGCCTTCCAGCCCGACGATCTCCTTGGCAAAACGTCCTTCCACGGTTGCCGCGTGGGCACGGCGATGGGAGCGGGCGGCAAACTCGTCCTGCTGCTGACGGCTGATGCCGTGCAGCTTGCCGAGCATCTCGGCGGTCAACCCCATCATGCCGGAGGCTTTCGCCACCGACTTGGCCATGCCGGGATGGAAGTCAACGCCGTGGCTCATCGGCACGTGGCCCATGTGCTCGACGCCGCCGATGATGAAGATATCCCCGTCACCTACCTGAATGGCGCGGGAGGCGTCGTGCAGCGCCTGCATGGAGGAGCCACACAGGCGGTTGACGGTAACCGCCCCTACCTGCTTCGGAATGCCGGCCAGCAGCGCGGCGTTGCGGGCGATGTTGAAGCCCTGCTCCAGGGTCTGCTGCACGCAGCCCCAGTAGATATCCTCGATCTCGTTCGGGTCGAGGTTGGGGTTGCGCAGCAGGATGGATTTCATCAGGTGCGCGGACAGATCTTCTGCACGCACGTTGCGGAAGGCGCCGCCCTTGGACCGGCCCATCGGGGTCCGGATACAGTCGACAATGACTACGTCTTTCATGAATGGATCTCCTTTCCGCAATCAGTAGAAGGTTTTGCCCTGGGCGGCCATCTCGCGTAAGCGGTCGCTGACGCGGTAGAGCGGGCCCAAGTCGGCATACTGGTCGGCCATGGCCACGTAGCGATCCAGACCAATGGTGTCCAGATAGCGGAACACGCCGCCGCGGAAGGGAGGGAAGCCCAGACCGTAGACCAGTGCGATGTCGGCTTCGGCTGGCGTGGCAACAATGCCCTCTTCCAGACAGAGCACCACCTCGTTGATCATCGGGATCATCATGCGAGCGATGATGGCGTCCTTGTCGAAATCCTGTTTCGGCTTGGCAATGGGGGCCAGCAGCTCGTAGCTGGCGGCGTCGGCCACCTTCTTCGGCTTGCCCTTCTTGTCCTGCTCGTAGGCGTAGAAGCCCTTGCCATTCTTCTGACCGAAGCGGTTCACTTCGTACATCACGTCGATGGCGGTGCGGCCTTCCTTGCTCATGCGTGCCGGGAAGCCTTGTGCCATCACATCACCGGCATGGTGACCGGTGTCGATGCCGACCACATCCAGCAGGTAGGCGGGGCCCATCGGCCAGCCGAACTCCTTCTCCATTACCTTGTCGACGGCGGCGAAGTCGGCGCCATCGGCAACCAGTTTGTTGAAGCCGAAGAAGTAGGGGAACAGCACCCGGTTGACGAAGAAGCCCGGGCAGTCGTTGACTACCACCGGGGACTTGCCCATCGCGGCGGCGTAGGCCACCACGCGGTTGATGGTTTCATCGGAGGTCTGCTCGCCGCGGATGATCTCCACCAGTGGCATGCGGTGCACCGGGTTGAAGAAGTGCATGCCGCAGAAGTTCTGCGGGCGCTTCAGCCCCTTGGCCAGCAGGGAGATGGGAATGGTGGAGGTGTTGCTGGCGAGCACGGCGTCTTCGCCAATAATCCTTTCCACTTCGCCCAGTACGGCGGCTTTCACCTTGGGATTCTCGACCACGGCTTCGACCACTACGTCCACGCCTTTGACGTTGTCATAGCTGAGGGTCGGGGTAATGGCAGAGAGCACCTGGCCCATCTTGATGCCATCGATGCGGCCCTTCTCGAGCTGGCCGTTGAGCAGCTTGGTGGCTTCGCCCATGCCAAGTGCCAGCGCCTTCTCGTTGATGTCCTTCATCACCGCCGGAATGCCCTTGCTGGCAGACTGGTAGGCGATGCCGCCCCCCATGATGCCGGCACCCAGTACGGCGGCGTGGCCGGTGGCCTTGCTCGCCTGCTTGGCAGCCTTCTTGGCCAGTGCCTTGATGTGCTGATCGTTGAGGAAGATACCGACCAGCGCCTTGGCCACGTCGGTTTTGGCCAGCTTGATAAAGCCCTGTGCTTCAACGACCAGCGCCTCGTCACGGCCCATACCTGCGGCGGTTTCGACGGTTTTCACCGCCGTCATCGGTGCCGGATAGTGTTTGCCCGCCACGGCGGCGACCATGCCGGCGGCGGTGGTGAAGCTCATCATGGCTTCCAGTTTGGAGAGGCGCAGCGGCGCTTTTTTGGCGGCGCGACGGCTCTGCCAGTCCAGCTTGCCCGCGATGGCGTCCTTGATCATCTGCAGCGCAGCGCTCTGCAGCGCGTCGGGGGCGACCACGGCGTCGATGGCACCCACCTTGAGGGCGTCATCGGCACGGTAATCCTTGCCGGTGGTGATCCACTCAAGCGCGTTGTCAGCGCCGATCACCCGCGGCAGACGGACTGTGCCGCCAAAGCCCGGCATGATGCCGAGTTTGGTCTCGGGCAGGCCAATCTTGGCACTGGTGTCAGCCAGACGGAAATCGGTGGAGAGGATGGTCTCGCAGCCGCCGCCCAGAGCGTGTCCCTTGATGGCGGAGAGGGTTGGAACCGGCAAATCTTCGATGGCGTTGAAGATGTCGTTGGCCTTTTTCAGCCAGCCGAGCAGATCTTCTTGCGGCAGATCGAACAGTTCCAGGAATTCGGTAATGTCGGCACCGACGATAAAGGCGTCTTTGCCGGAGGTGAGGATCAGACCTTTTAGTTCACGTTCTTGTTGTAATGCGGCGATCGCTTCGCTCAGGGAGAGCAGGGTAGCGCGATCCAGCTTGTTGACTGAACCCGGGGCATCAAACCTCAGCTCGGCGATGCCGTTTTCGAGGTAGCTGACCGACAGGGTTTCGCCTTGGTAGATCATGAGAGTGTCTCCTTGTTCCCACTCAGTGGGGAGTGGTGCTCCTTAATCCCCAGCAGGGGGCGAGGCTCACTATTGATCCAAAAGGAGACATTTTCAACACCTATTTAAAACATTTGTTTAACAGATCTCGAGTAAAAGCTCTTCATCACAAAACGGGCAAAAGAGAGGCGCCTTGCGGCGCCTCGGATGGATGTGGGTTTGTTATCAACTGGCCAGTTCCGGCCGGTTGCGATACTGGTTCAGTACCTCGGGATCGGCGAGGGCATGGGTATTGTTGACCGGCCGGTTGTGTACCACTTCGCGAACCGCCAGTTCGACGATCTTGCCGGACTTGGTGCGGGGGATGGCATCCACCTGCAGGATGCGGGCGGGCACGTGGCGGGCGGTGCAATGTTGCTTTATTTGCTGGCGGATCCGCTCGCGCAGCGGCTCATCAAGCTTGCAACCCGCCTTGAGCTTGACGAACAGCACCACCCGCTCGTCCTGCTGCCACTGCTGGCCGATGACGATGCTCTCTTCCACTTCGTCGAGCTGTTCGACATAGCGGTAGATCTCGCTGGTGCCGATGCGCACGCCGCCCGGGTTGAGGGTGGCGTCGGAGCGGCCGTAGAACAGAATGCCGCCGGTCGGGGTCAGCTCGATCCAGTCGCCGTGGCACCAGATGTTGTCGAACCGCTCGAAGTAGGCCGCGTGGTACTTGTCGCCATTCTCGTCACCCCAGAAGTAAATGGGTTGGGCCGGGAACGGCTTGGTACAGACCAGTTCGCCCTTCTCCCCCTGCACCGGCTGGCCCGCTTCGTTGAATACCTGCACCGCGAGACCGAGGCCACGCCCCTGGCTCTCGCCGCGATAGACGGGGCTGAGCGGGTTGCCGATGACGAAGCAGGAGCAGATATCGGTGCCGCCGGAGATGGAGCTGAGCTGCACATCCTGCTTTATCTGCTGGTAGACGTAGTCAAATCCCTCCGGCGACAGCACAGATCCGGTGCTGCAGATCAGCCGCAAGTGCGGCAAATCGTGGCTCTTGATGGGGGTGTAACCCTGCTTGTGCAGTGCGTCGAGATACTTGGCCGAGGTACCGAACAAGCTGACCTGCTCGTCACGGGCGAGATCCCACAGCACGTTGCCATCCGGGTAAAACGGCGAGCCGTCATAGAGCACCAGAGTTGCGCCGGAGGCGAGGGCGCTCACCAGCCAGTTCCACATCATCCAGCCACAGGTGGTGAAGTAGAAGATCCGCTCCCCCGGCTTGATGTCGCAGTGCAGCTGGTGCTCTTTCAGGTGTTGCAGCAGGGTGCCGCCGATGCCGTGCACGATGCACTTGGGTTTGCCGGTGGTACCGGAGGAGTAGAGGATATAGAGCGGATCATTGAAGGCCATGGGTTCGAACTGGAGGCTGGCGTCCGACTGGCTCGCCAGCACTTGCTGCCAGTCGTGGCCAAGCTGCAGCGGGTTGCCGAGCAGGGGGATCATCACCGTCTGCTCTATGCTGCCGATCTGGCTCACCACGCTGGCGACCTTCTGTTGAATGTCGATAGCTTTGCCGTTGTAGCGATAGCCATCCACCGCAAACAGCACTCGTGGTCGGGTCTGGCCGAAGCGCTCCACCACGCTGGCCTCGCCAAAGTCGGGGCTGGTGGAGGTCCAGATCGCCCCGAGGCTGGTGGTTGCCAGCATGGCAACCACGGTTTCCGGGATATTGGGCAGATAGGCGGCAACCACATCGCCACGACCAATCCCCTGATGGCGCAGCCACTGCGCTAGCCGGGCAACCTGTTCCCCAAGCTCACGCCAGCTCAGGGGGCGGCTTGGGCTCCCTTCGATGCGGGAGATGATGGCCGGGCTCTCGTCCTGGCGGCGCAGCAGGTTTTCGGCGAAGTTGAGGCGGCTGTCGGGAAACCAGCGGGTGCGCTGCATATCCTGACGGTTCTCCGCCACTATGTTGCCGAGCTCGCCCTTGACGCCGCAGTGCTGCCACACCAGCGGCCAGAAACGGGTGGTCTTCTCCACCGACCATTGATAAAGCTGCGGGTAGTTCTGCAACTGCAAGCCGTGGAAACGGTTCACCTCCGCCATAAAACGGTAGAGGTTGGATTGCTGCATCCCGAGCGGATCCGGTTGCCACAGGCAGAGGTTGTCCATGAGTAATCCCTGACTTCATGTATCTACCGGCAGTGTATTGAATTGTTTTTGATTTGTTAATGATTGGTTTTGCGTTGATAACAAACACGTTTGTAACGTATGCGTTACCTCACGAAGCGGCAGCTTGACGGGTCGAGCCGCCAAGCGCTTGATGTTATGCTGCAATCACATTCACCTCGGAGCAGGACGCCATGAGCAGCTACAGCCAACTTTTTGCCCAGCACCTCGATACCTTGCAGCAGCGCACCCGCGACATTCTGCAACAACAGGGGCTCAGCGGACTGGCCATCCACTCCGGCCAGACTCACCGCATCTTCCTCGATGATCAGGATTACCCGTTCAAGGTAAACCCGCATTTCAAGGCCTGGTTGCCGGTGCTGGACAATCCCCACTGTTGGCTGCTGGTGGACGGGGTGAACAGACCGGTATTGCTGTTCTACCGCCCGGTGGATTTCTGGCACAAAGTGGCGGATCTGCCCAACGCCTTCTGGGTCGAGTTCTTCGATATCCGTTTCCTGACCCGGCCGGAACAGGTGGCCGACCATCTACCTGCCAACAAGCAGGAGTGGGCCTATCTGGGTGGCCATCTGGAAGTGGCTGAACTGCTGGGGCTGACCCAGCCCAATCCGGAGGCGGTGCTCAACTACCTGCACTATCACCGCGCCTACAAGACACCCTACGAGCTGGAGTGTCTGCGCGAGGCGAACCGGATCGGGGTGCGCGGGCATATCGCCGCCAAGGACTCCTTTATGGCGGGGGCGAGCGAGTTCGAGATCAATCTGGCCTACATGAAAGCGGTCGGGCAGGGGGCCAATGAGGCGCCCTACGGCAATATCGTCGCCATCAACCGCAATGCAGCTATCCTTCACTACACCCATTTGTCCGCCGTGCGGGTGCCCGATGCGGAACGTCACTCCTTCCTGATCGATGCCGGCGTCGATTTTCACGGTTATGCCTCCGACATCACCCGCACCTGGGCGTGGCGGCGCGGCGAGTTTGCCGATCTGATTGCAGCCCTCGACGAGCAGCAGCAGGAGATCATCAAGGAGATCAAACCGGGTCGTCGCTACAGCGAGCTGCATCTGCAGATGCACCACAAGCTGGCGCGCCTGCTGCAAGCGACCGAGCTGGTGGACATGTCGGTAGACGAGATGATCAACACCGGGGTGACCAACGTCTTCTTCCCCCACGGCCTCGGCCACTTCCTCGGTTTGCAGGTACACGATGCGGGTGGTTTCATGCAGGATGAGCGCGGCACCCACCTGGCGGCGCCCGAGCTGTTCCCCTATCTGCGCTGCACCCGGGTGATGGAGGTGGGTCAGGTGTTCACCGTCGAGCCGGGACTCTACTTCATCGACAGTTTGCTGGAGCCGCTGCGTCAGGGCGAACAGGGCAAACGGGTCAACTGGAACAAGGTGGAGGCGCTGCGTCCGTTTGGCGGCATCCGCATCGAAGACAACGTGGTGCTGCACGCCAACGGGGTGGAGAACATGACCAGACAAGCAGGGCTCTGATGGCGGCAGCGTACTCCATTCCGGCTGCCCCGCTGGAGTTGACCGAAGAGATAAAGAAGAGTCGCTTCATTACCCTGATCGCCCACACCCCGACCGTCGAGGCGGCCAAGGGGTGGGTCAACGAGATCAAACGCCAACATCCGGCCGCGCGCCATCACTGCTGGGCGTTTGTGGCTGGTGCGCCACAAGATAGTCAGGTCTATGGCTTCAGTGATGATGGCGAACCCTCCGGTACCGCAGGCAAGCCGATCCTGGCCCAGTTGATGGGCTCGGGGCTCGGTGAAATCTGCGCCGTGGTAGTGCGTTACTACGGCGGCATCCAGCTTGGTACCGGTGGACTGGTCAAAGCCTATGGGGGCGGCGTCGGTGCCGCCCTCAAGCAGCTGCCTACCCTGCTCAAGGTGCCGCGTACTCCCTCTCTCATTCACTGCGATTACGGTGACATGGGGGCAGTCGAGTCGCTGATCAGCAGCCATAATGGCGAATTGCTGGCGGCGGATTACGGTCAGCAGGTCACCTTGCAGGTGGCGTGGGAATCCTCGGTTTGGGCTCAGGTGGACCGTGAATTGACCGACCGGACTCATGGGCGGGTATCCCTCAGCCCCTTAGATGGCTAGAATCCATCGCTCTTTAATTGGGGAAAGGGAGCTGTAATGCACATCCTGAGCATTATTCGCATTGTTGGCCTGCTGGTTGCGCTGTTCAGCTCGACCATGCTGTTGCCTGCACTGGTGGCCTTTGGTTATCGGGATGGTGGTGGTGCCGAGTTCGTCAGCTCTTTTCTGATCGCCCTGCTGCTCGGCGTGATGCTCTGGTTTCCCAATCGCTATCACAAGAAGGAGATGCGCTCGAAAGAGGGCTTCCTCATCGTGGTGCTGTTCTGGACCGTGCTGGGCAGTGTGGGGGCGGTGCCCTTCATCATGAGCGACGTGCCGGATATGTCGGTCTCGGAGGCCTTCTTCGAATCTTTTTCCGGCCTGACAACCACAGGCGCAACGGTACTGACCGGGCTCGATAATCTGCCCAAGGCGTTTCTGTTCTATCGCCAGCTGCTGCAGTGGCTGGGGGGCATGGGGATCATCGTACTGGCGGTGGCCATTCTGCCACTGCTGGGGATCGGGGGCATGCAGCTCTATCGCGCCGAGATCCCGGGGCCGGTGAAGGATACCAAGGTGACGCCGCGCATCGCCGAAACAGCCAAGGCGCTCTGGTTCATCTATCTGCTGCTCACCGCACTCTGTGCGCTGGCCTACTGGCTCGCCGGGATGACGCTGTTCGATGCGGTCTGCCATTCGTTCTCGACTCTGTCGGTCGGTGGCTTCTCCACTCACGATGCCAGCATCGGATTCTTCAACAGTCCGGTCATCAACCTGATTACCGTGGTGTTCCTGCTGCTGGCCAGCGTGAACTTTGCGCTCCACTTTACCGTCTTCTCTCACCGCCCTGTGCGGCTCGGTCGCTACCTTTACGATTCTGAACTCAAGGTGTTTCTGGCCATCCAGGCGACCCTGGTGATGATCTGCTTTGTCGCCTTGCTGACCCACGGACACTACGCCACTTGGCAAGAGGCGCTCAACCACGGCCTTTTCCAGGCGGTCTCTCTGGGTACCACCACCGGCTATAGCACCACGACCTATGCAGATTGGCCCTCGTTCCTGCCCATGCTGCTGATGTTCTCCGCCTTTATCGGCTGTTGCGCGGGCAGTACTGGGGGCGGTATCAAGGTGATGCGTTTTATGATCCTGTTCATGCAGGGGATGCGCGAGTTGAAGCGGTTGGTTCACCCCAGAGCCATCTATACCTTGAAGCTGGGGAATCGGGCGGTGCCCGAGCGCATCGTCGAGGCGGTGTGGGGCTACTTCGCCACCTATATTATTCTCTTCTTTATGTTCATGCTGCTGTTGCTGATGACGGGGCTGAACGAAGTGACCGCATTCACCGCTGTTGCTGCGGCTTTCACCAACGTAGGCCCGGGTTTGGGAGAGGTATCAGCCAACTTCGGCAATATCTCGCCAGCGGCCCAGTGGGTACTGGTGTTGGCCATGTTGTTTGGTCGATTGGAAATTTTCACGCTTCTGGTACTGTTTACTCCTGCATTCTGGCGTAGTTGAGGTTGTTATGGACAAGATTCTGGTGCTTTATTCCTCTCGGGATGGCCAAACCCGCAAAATAGTCGATGTCATGCTGGAGCAGATGCCGGGATGCGAAGTGGTGATGCACGACCTGCACACCTTGCCGATGTGCAACCTCAGCAAGTATGCCAAGGTCTTGATCGGCGCCTCCATTCGTTATGGCAACTTCCACCCCAGCCTGTTCAGCTTTATTCACGCTCATCAGGAGCAGCTGGAGGTGGCCAATGCGGCCTTCTTCTGTGTCAACCTGACGGCCCGCAAGCCAGAGAAGCAGACGCCGCAAACCAATGCTTATATGAAGAAGTTCCTGCGCCTCTCTCCCTGGAAGCCGAAAACCCTGGGTGTGTTTGCCGGTGCGCTGCAGTACTCCCGCTATAACTGGTGGCAGACTCGCATCATCCAGCTGATCATGAAGATTACCGGTGGCAGTACCGACACCAGTAAAGACATTGAATTTACCGATTGGGAAAAGGTGCGCAGCTTTGCCCGCGAATTCTGGTCAAAAAGGTAGCAGTGTGATGTGAATTCAGGGTTTTTTGCCCGAAACAGCCCCGCCGATGCGGGGCTTTTGTTTAATAAAGCAACGGTTGAACCGAAAAACTGTAAAAAGTGCCATTTTTTGCAGTTTTCCTCTTGTCATCCCGGCGCGGCTCCCTATAATGCGCCCCTACCAGCACGGCGGAACACGCCAACCTGATGGGCCAGCTTCCTAGCGAAGTGGGCGCCG
>NZ_JBFODQ010000075.1:0-49356 GCF_040908355.1 Aeromonas sp. R2-2
CCTGATCCCATGCCGAACTCAGAAGTGAAACGCGGTAGCGCCGATGGTAGTGTGGCATTCGCCATGCGAGAGTAGGACACTGCCAGGCACCCAATACAAGAAACCCCGCTCATCGAGCGGGGTTTTTTATTGCCTGAAAATCAGCAAATCGTCTGAATATTGACCTTTTATTTCCTCTTCTCTGCCGTTTTCCCTGTTTTTCCTCTCCGATTTTCTCCGGTTCTGCCATCGCCGCTGGCGGTGGTTGCCGTTATAATGGCCGCCCTCAAGCAAGGTGGTGGTATGAAAGCAGAATATCTACAGCGATTCGGGGGCATTGCCCGTCTTTATGGTCAGAACGCACTGCGTTCCTTTAGCGAGGCCAAGGTCTGTGTGGTGGGGATCGGTGGCGTAGGCTCCTGGGCGGCGGAGGCGCTGGCCCGTGCCGGTATCAACCAGATCACCCTGATCGACATGGACGACATCTGCATCACCAACACCAATCGTCAGATCCACGCCATGCAGGGCACGGTTGGTCGCCTCAAGACCGAAGTGATGGCCGAGCGTATCCGTGCCATCAATCCCGATTGCGAAGTGATCGAGGTGGATGATTTCGTCACCGCCGATAATCTGGCCGAGCATATCAAGCGGGAGTTTGACTATGTGGTGGACGCCATCGACTCGGTCAAGGCCAAGGTGGCGCTGATTGCCTTCTGCAAGCGCAACAAAATCCCGGTGATCGTCGCGGGTGGTGCCGGCGGGCAGATGGATCCGACCCAGGTCACCGTGGCCGATCTGGCCAAGACTATTCAAGACCCGTTGGCCGCCAAGGTGCGCTCCGACCTGCGCCGCTTGCACAACTTCAGCAAGAATCCGGCGCGCAAATTCGGAGTGGAGTGTGTCTTCTCAACCGAGCAGTTGAGTTATCCGGATGGCAATGGGGGTACCTGTCAGGCCAAGGCGGCCAGCGATGGCACCATGAAGATGGATTGCGCCTCCGGTTTTGGCGCCGTGACGCCGGTGACGGCAACCTTTGGGCTGGTTGCCGCGTCCCGGGTATTGAAGAAGATTGCCGAGCGGGGCGCCCGTGCCGAGAAAGAGGTCGGGAATGAAGAAACAGGGTCGATTGGCGAAGCCTAATCGACCACTGAACAGAGCGGGTTAGACAGCCTGTTCCCGGATCGCCAGCACGATAGCTCTGAGCCCGTTACCTCGTGACGGGCTCAAGTGTTTCTCAAGTCCCAGTTCGGTGAAATACCCTTCCATATCAAATGCCTGGATCGCCGCAGACGATTGGTGGTTGAGTGCTGCCAGCACGATGACGATGAGGCCCCGCACGATGCGGGCATCGGAATCACAGGCAAAGTGCCAGCAACCATCTTCGCTTTGTTCCCCCTTCAGCCAGGCCAGGCTTTCACACCCCTTGAGGCGGAACTCCTCCTGCTGCCATCCGCTGGGTAGCACCGGCAACTGCTTGCCGAGCTGGATGATGAGCCGGTACTGGTTCTCCCAGCCGTGAGCGGCGGCAAACTGCTGGCGGATGGTGTCGGCGTTGGGCTCAAGGCCAATCTGGGTATATCTTGCGAGGTCACTCATTCGGTTGTCTGCCTTAGAAGAAGTCACTGAGTTTGTGCAGGGCGGCCAGCAGGGTGTCGACATCGTCCCGATTGTTGTAGCAGGCCAGCGAGGCGCGCATGGTGCCGCCGATCCCGATGGATTCCATCAGTGGCATGGCGCAGTGATGGCCGACTCGCAGGGCGATCCCCTGCATATCGAGCAGGGTAGCAGCATCTTGCGGGTGGATGTCGTCGAGCAAGAAAGAGACCGCACCGGCGCGTTTGCCGGGTTCGCCGATCAGACGCAGCCCCGGCACCTGTTGCAGACCAGCGGCCAGATAGTCGGTCAGTGCCTGCTCATGTTGGGCGATCCATTCCCTATCTTGCCCCATCACAAAGTCGATGGCGGTGGCGAGGCCGATAGCGCCAGCGATATGGGGAGTGCCCGCCTCGAATTTGAAGGGCAGGGTATTGAAGGTGGTGCCGCTGAAACTGACCCGATCGATCATCTCGCCACCGGCTTGCCAGGGCGGCATCCGCTCCAACAGCTCGGTTCGACCCCATAACACGCCGATGCCGGTCGGGCCATAGAGTTTATGACCGGAGAAGGTGTAGAAGTCGCAACCGATGGCTTGCACATCCACCTCGAGATGAGCCACTGCCTGGGCGCCGTCGATCAGCGTCACGGCGCCAACCGTTTTGGCGGCCGTCACTATCTCTTTGACCGGATTGACGGTACCGAGGGCATTGGAGACGTGGGCTACGCTCACCAGTCGGGTCCGTGGCCCCAGCATGGCGTGATAGGCGGCCAGATCGAGATCGCCCCGCTCATCGAGGGGAATAACCCGGATGACTGCGCCGGTGCGCTGGGCGACCAGTTGCCACGGGACGATATTGGCGTGGTGCTCCAGCGTACTGAGGATGATTTCGTCCCCTGTCTTGAGCTCGCTCATCCCCCAGCTCTGGGCCACCAGATTGATCGCCTCCGTGGTGCCGCGAGTCCAGATCACCTCGTGGCTGCGGGGCGCATTGATAAAGCGGGTGACAGTCTCGCGGGCAGCCTCAAAGGCGCGGGTCGCGCGGCCACTCAGGGCGTGGGCGGCACGGTGCACGTTGGCGTTGTCGACCCGATAGTAGTGAGCGATGGCATCCACTACCGCTTGCGGTTTCTGGGTGGTGGCGGCGTTGTCCAGATAGACCAGAGGGTGGCCGTTTACCTCCTGCGCCAAGGCCGGAAACTGGCTGCGCAGTTGGTCATGCTGTTGCTGATTCATGCTCCCCTCACTATCTGGAAAAAGTCATCATCTCGAAAGGTCGGCCATGATCCTGAAAATAGCGCCCGAACACAAGGCGCGATAAGCCCGATTGGCGGTTGCCTGCCGTGCAGCAGGTACGGCTCATCGGGTGATTTCTGGTACAATGCCGCCCCTCATCATAAGCCAAGAGATCCGGCCCATGAAGCTCAACCCCAATCAGAACGAAGCGGTCAAGTATGTTTCCGGCCCTTGCCTGGTGCTGGCGGGTGCCGGATCGGGCAAGACCCGCGTCATCACCAACAAGATTGCCTATCTGGTGCAGCAGTGCGGCTACAGTGCGCGCAACATCGCTGCGGTCACCTTTACCAACAAGGCGGCGCGGGAGATGAAGGAGCGGGTCGGCCAGACCCTGGGTCGCAAGGAGGCGCGGGGGCTGATGGTCTCCACCTTCCATACACTGGGTCTCGATATCATTCGTCGTGAGCACAAGAGTCTGAATCTCAAGGCTAACTTCTCCCTGTTCGATGACACCGACCAGCTGGCGCTGTTGAAAGAGTTGACTGAAGACGAGCTCGACAACGACAAGGACAAGCTCTCGGCCCTTATCAGCCAAATCTCCAACTGGAAGAACGACCTCATCCTGCCTGCCCGCGCCATGCGCATCGCCCGCGGGCCGGAAGAGGTGCTGATGGCCCAGCTCTACGAGCGCTACCACCGCCAGATGGTGGCCTACAACGCGCTCGATTTCGACGACCTCATCGTGATGCCGACCCTGCTGCTCAAGAGCAATCAGGAGGTGCGCGAGCGCTGGCAGAACAAGATCCGCTATCTGCTGGTCGATGAGTACCAAGACACCAACACCAGCCAATACGAGCTGGTGAAGCAGATCGTCGGCGAGCGGGCCCGTTTTACCGTGGTAGGGGATGATGACCAGTCCATCTACTCCTGGCGCGGTGCCAAGCCGCAGAATCTGGTGTTGCTGAGCGAAGATTTCCCCAGCCTCAAGCTGATCAAGCTGGAGCAGAACTACCGCTCCAAGCGGCGGATCCTCAAGTGCGCCAACATCCTGATCGCCAACAACCCCCACGTCTATGACAAGGCGCTCTTCTCCGAATTGGATGAAGGGGTGAAGCTCAAGGTGCTGTTCGCCAAGAACGAGGAGCACGAAGCGGAACGGATCGCTGCCGAGATGATGGGCCACAAGTTTATGAACCGCACCCGGTTCAAGGATTACGCCATCCTCTATCGGGGCAACCATCAGTCGCGCATCTTCGAGAAGGCGCTGATGACCAACCGGATTCCTTACCGCATCTCCGGCGGCACCTCGTTCTTCTCCCGCACCGAGATCAAGGACATCATGGCCTACCTCAAGCTGCTGGTGAATCCGGACGAGGACACCGCCTTCCTGCGGGTGGTCAACCTGCCGCGCCGCGAGATTGGCCCCACCACCCTTGAAAAGCTTGGCCAATACGCCAACCAGCGCGGCAAGAGCCTGTTTGCTGCCAGCTTCGAGCTGGGGCTCGAGCAGCACCTCTCCGGCCGCGGCCTCGTGGCCCTGCAGGCATTCACCAATTGGCTGGTACGCCTTGGCGATCAGGCGCTGCGTGGCAATCCGGTGGAAGCGGTGCGGGACATGATCAAGGAGATCCACTACGAAGAGTGGCTCTACGAGACCTCCCCCAGCCCGAAAGCGGCCGAGATGCGGATGCAGAACGTCTCCACCCTCTATCGCTGGATCACCGAGATGCTGGAAGGGGATGAGCTGGAGGAGTCGATGACGCTGGCTCAGGTGGTCACTCGCCTCACTCTGCGCGACATGATGGAGCGCAACGAGGGGGAGGATGATGCGGATCAGGTGCAGTTGATGACCCTGCACGCCTCAAAGGGGCTGGAGTTCCCCTATGTCTACATGGTGGGGATGGAGGAGGGCTTGCTCCCCCACCAGACCAGCATAGATGAAGACAACGTAGAGGAGGAGCGCCGTCTCGCCTACGTGGGCATCACCCGGGCCCAGACCGAGCTGACCTTCACCCTCTGCAAGGAGCGGCGTCAGTTTGGCGAGTCGGTACGTCCGGAGCCAAGCCGCTTCCTGCTGGAGCTGCCGCAGGATGACCTTGAATGGGAAAACCAGAAGAAGGTGACTGCCGAGGAGCGCCAGCAGAAGGGGCAGGTCGGTGTTGCCAACCTGCGGGCGTTGTTCAAGAAGGATTAACCCTAAGGATTGGCCGGGGTCAGTAGCGGCACTATGTCTGCTCCCGGCATGGGCGGTGAGATATAGCGCCCTTGCCCCATCCGGCAGCCGATATCAATCAGCTTCTGCAATTGCTGCTGGTTCTCGATCCCCTCGACGACCAGGGTGTAATCGAGATCCTGACAGATATCCCGCATGGCGCGGATCAGCGCCAAATCTTTGGGCGATTGCAGCATCCTCTGGGTAAAGCTGTCATCCACCTTGATGTAATCCACCGGGAAGTGGAACAAGGCGTTGAGGGAGGAGAAGCCGGTGCCGAAATCATCGAGGCTGATCTGGATACCCTTGGCCCTCAGGTCATGCAGGGATGCCAGCGCATCGGAATCTTGCCGCGACAGCTCCCGCTCGTTGAATTCAAAAATCAGATAGCCGGGGGCGACCCCTTCCTCTTCGATAATTCCCATCAGCCGCATGATGTGGTCATGGTTGACCAGATGCTTGCCCGACAGATTGATGGCGACCTTGAACTTGCTCTGCCCGGAGATTGGCAGCCAGTTCTTCAGTTGCTGACAGGTGTGGCGCAGGATCTGGTAATCCAGCTCCAGAATCAGGCCGCACTGCTCCGCCAGCGGAATAAAGTCGAACGCATCCTTCAGAATCCCCTCCTCGGTCAGCCAGCGCGCCATCACCTCCAGTCCGGTCAGGCGGCTATCCTGCAGCCGGATCACCGGCTGGAAGTAGGGGACGATGCGCCCCTCCCGCAGGGCTCTGGCCAGCATCTCTTCCGGCGAATTCCAGTTCTGGTTGATGCAATCATCCGAGTAGCTGACGATGCGACTGCGACCATTGCGCTTGGCCTGATACATGGCCAAATCGGCCTGATGGAGCAGCTGGCTGATATCTGAGGTTTGCTCGGAGACGCTCGATACCCCAAGGCTGACGGTAATGCTCAGCTCGTTGCCGAGTAGCCGGAACGGGTAGGAGAGACGGCTGATAATGCGGTTGAGCACCGGGCTGATGTCATCGTCGCTCTTGCTGCTGTCCAGATAGATGACAAATTCGTCGCCCCCCAGTCTGGCCACCAGATCGTTTTGCCGGATGCAGGTCTGCAGGCGGCGGCTCACCTCCTTGAGCAGCTGATCGCCAGCGCTGTGGCCCAGGGTGTCATTGATCTGCTTGAAATGATCCACATCGATAAAAATTACCGCGAATCCCGGCGATTTGTAGCGGTTGTAGTGGGTCATGGCGTGGTTGAGGTGGTTCATCAACAGCGCGCGGTTGGGCAGTTGGGTCAGCGGGTCGTGAAGTGCATCGAATTGCAGCCGCCGTTCCAGCTCCTGATGCTGCTTGAGCTGCTTTTGCAGCCTGAGGTTGGTCTGACGCAGCTGTTGCAGCCGCTGGTTGATGGAGTCTTCGGTATTGATGTCGTTGAGCTGCTGGCGGATCCGTCTCAGCTCCAGCAGCAGGGTGAGCTGACCACGCAGGAAGTCGAGAAACAGTTTGTCGTCGGTCTCCAGCGGTTGAGCCGTGCTGATGATGAAGTGGGCGAAGTACTGTTGTTGCAGCCGCAGCGGCATGCTGTGCCAGTAGCGGGACTCCCTGCTCACCTCGATATTGCTGGTGCTGTGGCACAAGCCGCTGATGAACTCGTCTCCCTGATGGGGATGGGCAGGGTAGATCTTTTCCAGCTTTTGACTGGTTAGCCTGACCAGCAGCATATCCTCGATGGTGAGCATCTGGCGCAGTACAGCTTCAAGTTGGGAGAAGAGCGCCTGGGCCGGCAGGGTATTGGCAAGCCGCATGATGCGGCTGATGCTCTCGATTTTCTTTTTCCAGTTCGGGTCTTTGCGGATCAGCGGTGAAGGGAGCTCGGTGAGATGGGATCCCGCCTGGGTTTCGGTCAGCCGTTTGGCCAGACACTCCAGCAGCAGACGCAGGGTCGGCAGGTCGGCTGGTGTGCCACGCGCCAGCAACCACTGTATCTGGCCATGCTCGATGGGGAAGACGCACCACCCTTCGGCTTCATCCAGCTGGGTGAGTTGATCGGTGATGCGGGACTGCTCCCGGCCCAGCTGTTGCCTGAAGATGTCGCTGACCTTGTAGGCGTAAAGCCAGTTCAGGCCGGTATCGGAGAGGCCCAGCATGCCGAAATGTTGCAGCGGGCAGAGTTGGTCAATCTGCTGGATCAGGGAATCGTAATCGTCAGACGTGGCGGTTTGTGGCGCCGGGAAGTCCATAATGGCAGAGACCAACGCCAACAGAGGAGTTGAGTAGTGGGGTTCGATGGATTGGGACGACATGTGCAACTCCCGATATGTCTACCTTACAAGAGTAGTCGGAAGCCGATAGATTGAAAGGGCCGCAATTGCGGCCCTTTCAAATACTTACAGCTTGTCGATCATGTAGTGGATGGCGTTTTCAATCTCTTCATCACTACAGTTCGCACAGGTACCGCGCGGAGGCATCATGCCGGACTTGCCGGTAAAGCCTTCAATGGCATGTTTCTTGAGAGTATCAATGCCCTGGGCGATGCGAGGATCCCAGGCGGCCTTGTCACCCCGTTTGGGGGCTCCAGCGGCGCCAGTGTCGTGACAGGCAAAGCAGGCGCCCTTGTATACCGTTTCGCCATCGCGGGGACCGGAGGAGGCGGTCGCAGCAGGTGCAGCACTCGCGCCGGCAATACCTTCCAGATCCTTGGCGGTATAGACCTGACCGATTGGTTTGATCCGCTCGGCAATGGCCTCCGGTGACATCTCATCGGCAGCAAGCACTGCCCCAGACAAGCTGGCGGCCGTCATCCCGACAGCCAGCAAATAGCTCAGTTTTTTCAACACGCTCATATACTCCCAGCAGTCTTTTATTATCCATGTAAACGACGGGATTATAACCGAATAGTTACAGCCATTTAAACGCTTGTGTGTGAAGTGTTAAACAGTCTGCGTACAAAGTTTTGGCCGATATCACGGCAATTCGGGTGGTGGAGATAAAAAGAAACCCGGCATTCGCCGGGTTTCGGGTACCCAAGGGGTGAAATGGGTTATTTGTCCCAGCTCAGGATCACCTTGCCGGAGTGGCCGGAACGCATCGCATCGAACCCCTGCTGGAATTCGTCGATGTGGAATCTGTGGGTGATGATGGGGGAGAGATCCAGCCCGGACTGGATCAGGCTGGCCATTTTGTACCAGGTCTCGAACATCTCGCGGCCATAGATCCCTTTGATAAACAGCCCCTTGAAGATCACCTTGTTCCAGTCGATGGCCATGGTGGAGGGGGGGATGCCAAGCATGGCGATCTTGCCGCCGTGGTTCATCTTGTCGAGCATCTCCTGGAAGGCGCTCGGGACGCCGGACATCTCCAGCCCCACGTCAAACCCTTCGGTCATGCCCAGCTCGCTCATTACGTCGGCCAGCTTCTCCTTGGCCACGTTGACCGCGCGGGTGGCGCCCATCTTGCGGGCCAGCTCCAGCCGGTATTCGTTGACGTCGGTGATCACCACGTGGCGCGCACCCACATGACGGCAGACGGCGGCGGCCATGATGCCGATGGGGCCTGCCCCGGTAATGAGCACATCTTCACCCACCAGATCGAAGGAGAGGGCTGTGTGCACCGCATTGCCGAACGGGTCGAAGATGGCAGCCAGCTCGTCCGGGATATTGTCCGGCAGTTTGAAGGCGTTGAATGCGGGGATCACTAGATATTCGGCAAAGGCACCCGGGCGATTGACACCAACACCAATGGTGTTGCGGCACAGATGAGTGCGCCCGGCGCGGCAGTTGCGGCAATGACCGCAGGTGATGTGCCCTTCGCCGGAGACCCGATCGCCGATGGCGAAGCCGCGCACCTCCTGACCGATGGCGACCACTTCCCCGACATATTCGTGGCCGACCACCATGGGTACCGGAATGGTCTTCTGGGACCACTCGTCCCAGTTGTAGATGTGGATATCGGTGCCGCAGATGGCGGTTTTGCGGATCTTGATCAGCAGGTCGTTGTGGCCGAGCTCGGGGGCCGGCACATCCGTCATCCAGATGCCGACCTCTTTGTGCAGTTTGGAGAGTGCTTTCATGGCTGTTCCTTCAATATGAATGCAGAAAAAAGGGGCTGCAGCCCCTTGATTCAAATCAGATAACGCCGAGTTCACGGCCGATGCGGATAAAGGCGTCGATCACCTTGTCCAGCTGCTCGCGGGTGTGGGCGGCAGACATCTGGGTGCGAATGCGGGCCTGACCCTTGGGCACGACCGGGAAGGAGAAGCCCACCACATAGATGCCGGCTGCCAGCATGCGGCTTGCCATTTCGGAGGCGAGTTTGGCATCCCCCAGCATCACCGGAATGATGGCGTGGTCGGCGCCAGCCAGGGTGAAGCCAGCGGCACTCATCCGCTCGCGGAAGTAACGGCTGTTCTCTTTCAGACGTGCGCGCAGGTCGTGACCTTCCGCCAGCATGTCGATCACCTTGATGGTGGCGGCGACAATAGAGGGGGCCAGCGAGTTGGAGAAGAGGTAGGGGCGGGAGCGCTGACGCAGCCAGTCGATCACCTCTTTCTTGCCGGAGGTATAGCCACCGGACGCGCCGCCGAGCGCCTTGCCCAGGGTGCCGGTGATGATGTCGACCCGCTCCATCACGCCGCAATATTCGTGGGTGCCACGACCATTTTCGCCGATAAAGCCGACGGCGTGGGAGTCATCCACCATCACCAGCGCATCGTACTTGTCAGCCAGATCGCAGATGGATTTGAGGTCGGCGATGACCCCATCCATGGAGAAGACGCCGTCGGTGGCGATCAGCTTGAAGCGGGCGCCATCGGCATCAGCCTGCTTGAGCTGGGCTTCCAGCTCGGCCATGTCGTTGTTGGCGTAGCGATAACGCTTGGCCTTGCACAGCCGCACGCCGTCGATGATGGAGGCGTGGTTGAGGGCATCGGAGATGATGGCATCTTCGGCACCGAACAGGGTCTCGAACAGGCCGCCATTGGCGTCGAAGCAGGAGGAGTAGAGGATGGTGTCTTCAGTGCCGAGGAAGGCAGACATCTTCTGCTCCAGCGCTTTGTGCTGATCCTGGGTGCCGCAGATGAAGCGTACCGAGGCCATGCCGAAGCCGTGGCTGTCGAGTCCCTGATGGGCGGCGGCGATCAGATCCGGGTGGTTGGCCAATCCCAGATAGTTGTTGGCACAGAAGTTCAGTACCTGCTCACCGCCGACGGCGATGCTGGCCTGTTGGGCGGAGGTGATGATGCGCTCCTGCTTGTACAACCCTTCAGCTTGCACCTGGTTCAGTTGCTCGGTCAGGTGACGATAGAATCCGTTAGACATCCTCGATCCTTAGTGGCTATTTCAGCTGCGTATCAACAGAGGGCGACATTTTACTGCAATCTGTTGCGGTAAATTCAAATGATTGTGCTGATATTCAACAAATGTGAAACAGATCTCACCCAGCTGGTTGGGCCAGCTGACGGTAGTGTTGTTCCAGTTGCTGGATCTGTCCGGCCACCTGGGGTTGCACATAGGGGCGCAGCAGGAACAGCACCTTCAGCACCCCCTGATAGAGCAGCGGTTTGGTGATGCGGGTGTTGGGGGCCTGGGCAATCTGGAACGGGATCCAGCAGGTCACCACCATTTTGATGGTCTGGCCCAGATCCGGCAGGTCTTCATCGCTGACATCGATAATGCCCCCTTCGCGCAGGCTTCTGAGCAGCGCGACCACGGAAGAACGCATCTGCTCCTGGGCCTTGAGGTACTTCTGTTGCAGCGGCTCGTCACGGCTCAGGATGTCCGGCAGATTGGCGTAGAAGAAGCGGAACTGCCACATCAGATAGAAGATGGCATCGAGATAGCCCATCAGATCCTGCAGGGTGATTTCACGGTTGCGGGTCGGCACGAAGCTCTCGCTCAGGTGACGGGCATACTGGTCGAAGATGGAGTGGATGATGTCTTCTTTATTGCGGAAGTGGTAGTAGAGGTTGCCCGGGCTGATCCCCATGTGCGCCGCAATGTGGTTGGTGGTGATGTTGCGTTCACCCTGATCGTTGAACAGCTCGGTCGCGCTGTGAATGATCCTGTCTCTGGTTTTCATCACTCATTCCTCCAACAGGTTCCGCTCGGGGCAGTTTTGAACAAGGTCGAATCCCCGGGCGGCCCGTGATAAACTTTTCGGCAATTTCAAATTGGCTCACTATACACAGCTTTAACAAGCAGTCACATGTAGCCATCAACGTACGAGAGGCAAACTCCATGATCGTAGTAACTGGCGGTGCTGGCTTTATCGGCAGCAATCTGGTCAAGCAGCTGAACGCTCAAGGACGGACCGATATCGTGGTCATTGATGACCTGACCGACGGCACCAAGTTCGTCAACCTGGTCGATCTGACCATCGCTGACTACATGGACAAGGACGAGTTTCAGGCTCGGATCGTCTCCGGTGACGAGTTTGAAGAGTGGGACAACGGCATCGAGGTGATCTTCCACGAAGGTGCCTGCTCTGCCACCACCGAGTGGAATGGCAAGTTCATCATGGAGGTCAACTACGAGTACTCCAAGGATCTGTTCCACTACTGCATCGAGCGTGAAATCCCGTTCATTTACGCCTCTTCTGCCGCGACCTACGGTGGCCGCAACGACAACTTCATCGAAGATCCCAAGTTCGAACAGCCGCTCAACGTCTACGGCTACTCCAAGCAGCTGTTTGACCAGTACGTGCGCCGCTGGATGCCGGAGATCAACTCTCAGGTCGTCGGCCTCAAGTACTTCAACGTCTACGGCCCGCGCGAGCAGCACAAAGGCTCCATGGCTTCCGTCGCCTTCCACCTCAATACCCAGGTGAAGAAGGGCGAGAATCCCAAGCTGTTCGAAGGTTGCGATGGCTTCCCGAACGGTGGCCAGATGCGTGACTTCATCTATATCGATGACGTCTGCAAGGTAAACCTCTGGTTCTGGCAGAACCCGCAACACTCCGGCATCTTCAACTGCGGTACCGGCCGTGCCGAGCCGTTCCAGAACGTGGCCGAAGCAGTGATCAAGCATCATCAGAAGGGAGCCATTGAGTACATTCCCTTCCCAGATCACCTCAAGGGTCGCTACCAGAGCTTCACCCAGGCTGATATGACCAAGCTGCGCAGCGTGGGTTATGACGCCGAGTTCAAAACCGTTGCCGAAGGGGTAGCGGATTACATGACCTGGCTCAACCGGGCCTGATTATTCGCTTTTGCGGAATGGCCGCCAATGAGGCGGCTTTTTCATTATTTCCTATGTGGTTAGCATGAAGAAAAAAGTTTTATTTATAATGGAAACATTGGGCGGAGGAGGCGCCGAAAAGGTCCTTATTGAAACGCTTAAGCGTTTGGATTTTAGTAAATACGCTATTACGCTGCTGTTATTAAGGCGTGAGGGTGTATATTTATCTCAAGTTCCTAAAAATGTAAAAGTAGAATTTCTGTTGCCGACCGAACCATCGGGGTTGTTTCAGCGTAGAATTTTTTTCTCTATAAAAAAACGCTGGTGGAATTTCGTGCTAAATAGCAAGTGGTTAGCAAATATCGTATTTAATGAACGATATGATGTTGGTATCGCATTTTTGGAAGGGAATAGCTCTCTGTTGTTATCGCACCTGAATTCTGTTGTTCGAAAGATAGCATGGGTCCATATAGACTTGTTGTGCCATCAAATTCTCTCCAGAAAAATTGAGCGTACCGTTTATAAAAAAATGGATAACATTGTCTGTGTCTCTAAAGGTGCACAGAATGCATTATTGAAATTGTATCCTGAAGTGAAACCATATACTCAAGTGGTTTATAACCCTGTTGATATAGAAGGCATAATGCGGAAAAGTCATGAGCCTATTACGAGTGAGGGGCAAATAAAAGTTATTGCTATTGGACGGCTATGCAATGCCCAGAAAGGATTTGACATCTTGCTGGCTGCTCATAAAATAAATATTGATGCAGGGGTTAAATATCACCTTACTATTTTGGGAGAAGGTGATGATAGAGCTGGGTTAGAGTCATTTATCAATATTAATAATATTGGTGATAGTACGAAATTACTTGGATTCAAGGAAAATCCATATCCATATCTTGCTGATGGCGATCTATTCGTTATGTCCTCACATTATGAGGGTTACCCAGTTGTACTCGTAGAAGCAATGGCATTGGGGAAGGCCATTGTATCGACAAATTGTACTGGACCTAATGAAGCTCTCGATGGCGGGAAATATGGTGTTCTCGTTCCTGTCGGGGATGCAAATGCGCTTGCATTGGCAATACGAAAAATGATTGAAAATCAAAAAATGCTATCAACATATAGTTCCTTATCGAAGGAGCGAGCCAAGATTTTCAATCTCCGAGAGAGTATGAGGCAGATCGAGCAATTATTAGATGGGGAGAGCAAACATCCTTCCAGTTGCACTCTTCATTCGAGTCTTGCGAACGGAGGTGTAGGGTGAATATATTGATGGCACTCTCCCAGCTCGAGGTAACGGGAGCTGAGGTCTATGCCACCACGGTCGGTAACGAACTGACCCGGCGTGGTCACAACGTCTTTTATGTGTCAGATACCCTGACCAAGCCGACCCTTGGCCCCGTCTTCAAGCTGAGATTCAATAAGCGCAGCATTCTGCGCCGCTTCTGGCACGTCTTTTACCTCATCTATCTCATCAAGAAGCATCATATTCAGTTGGTGCATGCTCACTCCCGCGCCTCCGGCTGGAGCAGTTATGTGGCCTGCAAGTTGACTGGCACCCCGATGATCACCACGGTTCATGGTCGCCAGCCAGTGCACGCTTCGCGCAAAGCCTTCCATGCCCTTGGGCTTAGGGCGGTTGCCGTTTGTGAGGATATTGCCCATCAGATTGTCGACAATCTGGGAGTGGATCCCGCGATTGTGCAGGTGTTGCGCAACGGTATCGAAACCGACAAATTCCAGCCTGTGCCTGTGCCTGTGCCGGACAACCCAAAGCCGGTGATTGCCATCATCGGGCGCCTGAGCGGCCCCAAGGGGGAGCTCTGTTACCGTCTGCTCGAGGAAGTGCTCGACCTGGATGCCTGTCGGGTGCGGATTGTCAGCGGTACCAAAGTGCCTGAGCGCTTTGCCCGTTTCGCAGGACGCGCCGAGTTTGTCGGTTATGTCGATGATGTGCCCGCTCTGCTGGCGAGTTGCGATCTGGTGATCGGCGCCGGTCGGGTAGCGATGGAAGCACTGCTCTGCGGTCGGCCCGCTTTTGCCATTGGTGAAGCCAGGGCCATTGGTCTGGTGACGGAACGAAATCTGGACGAGGCGCTGGCGAGTAATTTTGGCGATATCGGCCCCAAGGATCTGGCTATCGATTTTGCTGCGCTGAAGGCTGAGATTGCATCTGCCTTGGCCAGTAAAACAGTGCCGGAAGCCATTCGCCAACGCATTCAGGATGAGTATGGCTTGCAGGGGGTAGTATCCGGCCTCGAAACCATCTATCAGGATGCCGTAGTCGAAACCCTGCGCCGCGAGATGCCCGTCATCATGTACCACCGTTTTATCGAGCAGGATAGCGAGAAAGGAGTGCATGGCACCTGGATGCCGATCACCATGTTCGAGAAGCATCTGCGACTGATGAAGTGGCTCGGATATGAGACCCTGACTTTCCGCGATTTGGCGGACAAAGGCTTTATCCACCGTCTGCAATACGGCAAGAAGTACCTGATGATCACTGCCGATGACGGCTATCAGGACAACCTGACCCGCATGCTGCCGCTGCTGGAAAAATATGGTTATAAAGCCGTGGTGTACGTGGTCACCGGTGAAGGTTATAACCGTTGGGATGTGGAGCATCCGACCAATCCGGATATCAAGGTCTCATTGATGAGTGGTGAGCAGGTCAAGGCGTTGGCCGCCAGCGGTCATGTGGAAATTGGTGGGCATACCCTGACCCATCCCCGCTTGAGCAAGCTCACACCCGAACAACAAGCCCATGAAATTCAGGAGAATAAACGCCAACTGGAGGCCCTGCTTGGCCATCCGCTGCTCTCATTTGCCTACCCTTACGGAGATATGAACGAGAGTGCCAAGGAGCAGGCTATCGCCGCCGGGTATCGTTTTGCTGTCGCTACCAATAGTGGCCCCAAAGCAATGCACCAGGACCCTTTCCAGATCCGCCGGATTGCCATCTTCCCCCGTACTGATGTATTCGGGCTGTGGCGCAAAATTCGTGGGAATTATGTATTCAGGAAGTGAACTGATAGCTTCCTGCCATACTCAAGGTAATTAATAGGTATGACAGACTCTATAAAGCGATACTTGGAGAGTGAGCGTTGCTCATCATTAATGTTTCTCTCCATTATATGCTACGTGATGTTTAAAGATTCATTTCAGGTTGTTGGCGATTTCTTTCAAACCGTTATGATTATTGGTGGTTTGGCGGCAATAGCAGTGTATCGGGATTTTTTTGCCAAAAATGTAGTTTTCTGGTTGTTAGTAATTGGCGGGGTAATTCAGTTTGTAAGCTGGTTTATGTCAACCATAACTATACCTGAACTCGCACAGCCTACTCCTAATCTCAAACCGTTTTCTTATTTAATGGTGTTTCTTGTCGTGGCTTTTTGGCTAAAGGGGTCACTTAAGCGATCTATCGTGACACTACTTGCATTTTCTGTTGGTAGTGTTTTTACGTTGTTTTATTACTCTGATTTTTTTGAACAATTTATAATTGGAATGCACGGTAGTCGAGTAGACTTTGGCTATAGAAATGCGCAGCATGGTTCCTTGATAATAGGCGCAGCTTTCATTTGTACACTTTGGTTTATATATACTATTGCGCCACGAAAAATAAATAACAAAGGTATTGTTGTTTCAATATCATGTTTGTTTTTGGTTCTTTTAGGGGCATTGTTGATGATGTTACAGTCAAGACAATCTTGGCTGGCAGTGTTCATATCTATATTTTTGATACCATTGTTGTATGCTTATTTTAGAGACAGGGTTTCACTCAGAAAGATTATCATGCTATATGGTATATTATTCGTCATCGGAATTCTTATATATCATGTTGATTTTGTTCATAATCGTATTTATGCTGGCTTTTCACATCCAGGTGATTTACATAACATGTTATCAGGGAACTGGCGGGAGGTGAAAGATATAAGTATTGGTGTCAGGCTACAGACATGGCTGGAGGCGATTAATTGGTTTTATTCTCATCCTATTTTTGGTACTGGTGATGGCAGCCGTTCTTTAGTGATTACTCAGTCAACTGTTTTGCCTGACTATATTAAGGCGGAATTTAGACATCTGCATAATTCAAATTTTGAAACTGCAGTTTCTTATGGTGCAATGGGGCTCGTATTCACCTATGTACTGATGTGCTATCCTGTATACAAGGCTGTGAGGAGTAATGCTCCTACCTTAATAAAAGGTATTGCCATTAGTTTCTTGATCTATTGGCTAATAATTAACAATTTTGAATCGTTCTTGTATATGCGTTCAGGTCAATGGGTTTTCAATACCTTTATGGGAACAGTGTATTCATTTGCATTATATAGTGACTTTCTTGAATATCAATCTCGCCGAAATAAATTGGACGAATATAATATATGAAAATTTTTATTGTCAGCTTAAAAAATGCTGAGTCTCGCCGTGAGCGAGTTAAGCGAGTTTTGGCAGAACTTGATGTTGAGTTTGAATTTTTTGATGCAATAAATGGTTTTGCTGGACTGCCCGAAAGATTACAAGGGTGTCCGGATGATATGCACCGAAAATTATTAAGAAGTCGTCCACTGACTCCTGGTGAGAAAGGCTGCTATGCAAGTCATTATTTACTATGGGAGAAATGCATAGAGCTAAATGAGCCGATAATTGTCCTTGAGGATGATTTTCTACCGACAAGATATTTCTGTGATATATTCGAAGCCCTACCTAAACTACATGAAAAATATGAGTATTTGAAGCTGGAGCCGCAGATCGGTGACGCGACGGTACTGGAATATGAGCATGGAATACAAACAATACTCTGGCATAACAATGTTAGGTGGACGACGGGATATAGTATTAATCCTGAAGGAGCCAGAAAGCTGGTTGATTGCAGTAGCAGATGGCTATGTTCAGTAGATAACTTTATTGGTGAGTCATATCGACACAAAGTCCAGTCAGTCGGTGTGCTACCATATGCAATATATAGTCCCGGTGATATGGAGAGTGGAATTCAAAACAAGGTAGCCTTGGCTAAGGTGCCACTACTTTTTAAGGCATCTCGAGAAATATATAGATTTTATCGCTTTGTAAGAATGTATTTTTGGAATAAAAAATATAAAAATCAGAAGGGGTAACATGAAAACTACAAAAAATAATGTAGAAATAGGTTGTGATAAAATACATGCAATATGGTTGGGAGACCGCTTGCCACCACTTGCACATGTATGTATTGATGATTGGAGCAAGCAGGGGTACAAATATAAGATATGGTTAGATTGTGACCCTAAAATAAAAAATTGGATCGCTGGGTGTGAATTTTCCAGGCGATGCTATGAAAAGGGTCTCTATGCTTTTGTGACTGATTATCTTCGCTTGAAAATTCTTGCTGAAGAGGGTGGTCTATATATGGATACGGATGTTACAATAAATAAAAATCCGTTTGGTATTTTCCATGGCTATAATTTTGGGGTTGGTTATGAAGAGGGTGATAGAATTGGTACGGCAATAATTTACGCCAAGCAGGATTCTTCTACATTAGCACGGTTGATCCATTTCTACGAGAATGAAATCATGAAGTCAGAGCTCTATATGGGGCCTGATATTATGACCCATATTCTTAAAAGTGAGTCGATTGTGGAAAATGTTGGGGTTTTTGATAAACATTATTTTTATGATTATAGTGGCGAAAAAATAAATTACACTCCACACCCAGATAGATATGTAACACACTGGTTTCAACATAGTTGGAAACGCTCAAACGGATTAGTATTCCTGAAATCAAAACATAAGGGTATGTTGGGGTTTCTATATGAATATCAAAAAGAGCTATTTCGCTTCAGGAGTTAAGGAATGATACGCTTTTTGCATTCATTCTTAACGCTTGATGTCGATGATAAAATGTGAGTTGCAGTTGGGAAACGTTGGTGAATAACTGTTAAAGTTCCAGTCAAATTTTTCTGGTTGGTATGAATTTGATGGTTGTGTTTAGTGAGCGCTACAGCAAGATGATGTTTGGGGCCGTTATTTTGTCTGGGCTGATGTTATCTTGGTTGTTCTTTAGCCACCAACTCCTCACCGGCGACCAGACCCAGATGCTTTACAAGGGTTACCTTGGGGCCTATGAGGGGGTCTGGCTCAGCTATGGCAATGCGGCGAGTGCGGTGGGCAATGTGCCGGGGAGTTTGTCGGCCTGGCTGATTGGTGGGCCGCTGCTGCTGTGGGATTCTCCCTATGCCCCCATGGTGTTGCTGCTGGCGATGCGGTTGGTCGGATTCCTGCTGTTTGATGCGGTGATCCGTCAGGTGTTTGATGACAGGGTGCGTCTGCTGTTTTTGGTGCTCTGCTGGCTCAACCCCTGGTTCCAGTACGAGAGTCTGCTCTACAACCCCTCCTATCTGTTCCTCTTCTCGGCCATGCACTGCTGGTCGGCCTGGCATATGCGCGAGCGGGCCTCCTTTTGGCACATGATCGTCCACCTGCTGGCTATCGGCATGGCGATGCAGCTGCACTACTCCTGGCCGCTGCTGGCGGTAATGTCCACCTATCTGTTCTGGCGCCGCATTCTCAAAGTGAGCTGGAGCGGGGTGGTGGTGGCTACCCTGCTGATCGGTGCCTCCCTGATCCCTTACGCCATGGAAGTGATGAGCAACAGCCATATCACCCAGAACGTCGATCCCGAGGCGCGTCAGCGCTATATCGGCTGGGGGCTGGTGCATGTCTATCCGGTGCTGAAATCAGTGCTCTACTGGCTGCGCTACGGCTCCTGGCTGTTTGCCAGCAAGCTGGTCAATGACACCCAGTTCATCTGGCTGGCGGGGCACGAATACCTGCAGATGGCGGCAGTCTGGCTGTGGCGGGTGGTGATCTACGGGGTAGGCTCGGCGACCGTATTGCTGGCGGCCAAGGCCAACTGGCAGCTGTGGCGTGAACTCAAGCCGCGTCTGTTGCGTAGTGATCGCGTGCCAGTGGATGGCGAGAGCTGGCTCGGCCTCTATGCGCTGGCGGCGGTGCTGGCGGTGCTGGTGAGTGCGGCGCTCTCGCCCATCATCTTCAACTACTGGCACCTGATGCTGATCTTCCCCTACGCCCTGTTCCCGATCCTGCTGTTACTGGTGCGCTGGAGCCGTCGTTATCCGCAGTGGGTTGGCAAGGGGCTGCTGGCGGCCACCCTGTTCTGTACCGCGGTGAACCTGATCGCGGCGTGCGACAGCACCAAGTTCTCTTATCAGGCGGACTACAAAACCCAGGTGCTGGAGTATCTGCAAGAGATGAAGCTGCAACCCAAGCAGTGAGTCATTCACGGCCAGCCCCCCGATCTCGGGGGGGCTGGCTGTCATTATTCGAAACGGTCCATATGGGCGAAGTTTTTGGCTTCGGCAACCCAACCCTCACGCCCCTGCTTGTCCCGAATTTTTACCCACCACTGGTTCTGCGGCGACCGGCCGTATCTGATCTCTTTGCGCGCATAGTCATAATCGAGGATGTAGGTTTTGCCCTTGTACCAGAACAGGCTATTGCCTTCGCCCAGTCCGCCGAGGATATAAAGCGTTTCCCCTGCTTTCATATTCAACAGTGGCCCTTTTCCCTCCTTGCTATAGCCCAGCTTGACCGACCTGAGTATCTCGACGATCCCCGGTTGTTCGGTAATGACGACCCCGGTCAGTCCTTCCACCTGCTGGCCGCGGGGTAGACGGAACAGCGCTTTGGCAGTCATGGATGGCTCGGCTCTGACGATCACCTCTTGCTTGGTGGTCCATGTCTTATAGGTGCAACCTTCAAACGGGCAGCGACCCCAGTCGTAATAGGGCAGGCGCGGCTTTTCATCAGAACTTACGGTCGCAGCAAACAACGACAACAACAGCAAAAACAGTCTCATGAATCTACCTGTCCGGCGGGGCGCTCACCCGCCGGTTTGATGAATGGGGCCGCACTATATCTCAAGAGACCAAAATCCATCAAAGCAGCGGGATTATTGATTTTCACCGCAATAAAACGGGGGCCCATTGATCATGGGAGTAGGGGGCACAAGAGGTCGAAGCGCGGCGGGAGCGGATAGCCCGCCCCTTTGCCTTGTGCCATGCTGATGGCTATCAGGGCATCGGGTCGGCACTTATGGGCATCTCTCGTTCGGGCACGCGTTTGGTATTACTGCTATCGGCACTTCTTCTCCCTCTTATGACCATCAGCCAGGCTGTGGCGATCAACGCGCCACTGCGGGGATGCGTCTTTCAGCTGGCGCCGCTGGTCACCATCGATCAGCAGGGCGAGGTCTCCGGGCCGGTGATCGACTACTTTCGCCGTCATATCGAACCCGCGATCGGGCGCGCCATCGAGTGGCAGGGGCTCAATGTGGCGCGGCTGCTCAGCAATCTTGAGAGCGGCGAGTGCGATCTGACCCCGTTGCTGAGCTACAGTCCCGAGCGTGCTCGTCACTTTCGCTATATCGACCCCCACCTGTTGCTGTTGCGGCCGGTGCTGGTGGTACTGGTGCCATCGCGACTTCACGCGGTTGAACGACAAGAAGATCTCTACGGCACCACCATCGGCTGGTCGAGTCAGGCGATCGTGCCGCCACTGTTGCAGCATCCGCAGATCCACATCGACACCCTCTCCCAGCTCAGCTGGGAGCATGGCAACATGCAGAAGTTGCTGCGCGGGCGCATCGATGCCGCGCTCTTCTCCAACGATATTTCCGCCAACCATTTTCGCGCCAAACTTCCTGCGGCGACCCGCCTCATCTATCTGCCGGTCACCCCGCTGCAGGTGCATATCGTGCTGAACAAGTCGTTGGGGGATGGCAATTCCGAGCTGGTGCAACATATGCGTCAGATGGTGGAACGGGTGCCGCTCGCCTCACTGGTGGAGCCAACCCCGCGGCTGTGGGGGCGTTGAGAGGGGCTTGCGTGCAATAATCTACAAGCCCAAGGCCCGTTTCTGGTGTATCTATAACCCATGAGTACCACCGATTCCCTTATCCGCTACTGGCAATCCCCGCACCTGCCGGGGGTTGAGCTGTCACACTCCCACCACAGGGCGTTCAGCTACGGCCGCCATGTCCATCTCGACTACCATATCGGGCTGGTGCAGCGGGGTGGTCAGAAGTTTATCCACAAGGGAAATAGCCACCATCTGGTGCGCGGGGTGCTCTCTACCGTCAACCCGGATGAGGTGCACGACGGCCTCAGCCTGCTGCCGGAAGGGTATGAGGTACGGGTCTTCGCCATCGATCCCCAGCAGCTGGCGCTCTGGCTGCCGGAGCAGCCGGAACCCTTCTTCGACAAGGGATTGCAGAGCCGCCCCGACCTCTATCAGGGCTTTGCCCAGCTACACGGCTATCTCGACAACCCCAAGGCTGATGGCCTGCTGATCGAGAGCCAGCTGCTCGCCCTGCTGGGGGAGCTGCTGCATCTGGCCCCCGAGGTACACCAGCTGGCGGATCCTCAGTTGCGATTCCTGCGCGACTACCTGATGGCCGCCCTCGACGAGCCCCACTCGCTGGAAGAGCTGGCGGGGCTGCTCGGGCTCGATCGCTTCGCCTTCCTGCGCCAGTTCAAGAAGCGCAGCGGCATGACCCCCTACGCCTGGCTGAAACGGCTGCGGCTGGAGCAGGGCAAACGGCTGCTGGCGAGCGGGATGGCGGTGAGCGAGGTGGCGCTGGCGGTCGGTTTCTTCGATCAGAGTCACTTCCACCACGGCTTTCGCCAAGCATTCGGTCTGACACCCGCCGAATTTCGTGCCCAGATGCAATCTTTTACAAGCCGCGCCCCCCGCTGATCCGCCATGCTGGCTCTCCGTCGTTAAAGCGAGAGTTGTTATGCTGACCAGTCTGTTCGTTACCCTCGGCCTGATGCACCTGATTGCACTGGCCAGCCCCGGCCCCGATTTCGCCCTGATCCTGCGCACCAGCCTGCACCGGCCGACCGCCCTTGGCGCGGCGCTGGGCATCTCGCTGGCGATCATGGTGCACGCCACCCTTAGCCTGACCGGGATCAGCATGCTGATCGCCAGTCACCCGCTGCTGTTTATGGTGATCAAGTGCTGCGGCGCCCTCTATCTGGGCTGGTTGGGGTGGGGTGCCTTGATGGCGGCTCGGCAGCAGAGCAGTACCCTGATGGCCAGCGCCGCCAACGAGCTGCGCGGCTGGGGCAGGGGCGTGCGCACTGGCCTTGCCACCAATCTGCTCAACCCCAAGGCGCTGGTGTTCTTTATCGGTCTGCTGGCCGCCATGGTGACGCCAGAGGTGGATGGAATGACCCGCAGCCTGCTGGTGGGCGAGCTGTTCATCATTTCCCTCTGCTGGTTCGGGCTGCTGGCGTGGAGCCTCTCCACCGATCGCGCCCAGCGCCTGCTGCTGCGGGTGCAGCGGCCACTCAATCTGGTGACCGGCGTGCTGTTTGCGGTGGTCAGCCTATCCATTCTGGCGAGCATGGGGGCCGAGCTGGTGGCCTGACGAGTCGGCGCATGGGCCTATACTCCAGCAAGGTTTACCTGTCAGGAGTGCCCGACCATGCGTCTACTGCCTCTTTGCTGGTTGTTGGGGATGACCCCGGCGCTGGCGGCGCCGGTTCAGCTCAAATTGCTGGAGTGGGGCTATCTGCCAGCGGGTTATGAACAACAGTTTGCCGACTACGCCAAAGCCCATGGGGTGGAGGCGACGGTCAGCCGGATCGAGCCGCTGCTGACCGATTTTGACAGCGTCTACCGCGCCCTGCGCACCCGCAGCGCCGATGTGGTGCTGCCGACCAGCTACTTCTACAAGGCTCATCACCAGCCGCTGTTCAAGCTGCTGCTCCCCATCGATTTCAGTCGCCTGCAGCACTACCCCGAGGTGAAACCCGCCCTCAAGAACACCGAGTATGACAAGCAGGGGGAGCGCAACTACTCGGTGCCCTTCTCCTACGCCATGTTCAGCCTCGCCTATGACAGCAAGCAGGTGCCGCAAGCGCCCACCAGTTGGCAGGTGCTCGCCAACAGCTCGCCGTCGGGCCAGTTTGCCGAGTTCTGCGACCAGTTCGAGCCGCTGCTCTTTTCGGTGCTGCTCTCGCTGGGCAAGTCGCCCGCCCTGTTTGCCAGCGGCGAGATGCTGGCCGACAAGACCTTGCAGCAAGAGGTGGAGCAGCAACTCTCGCAGCGGCTGCGAGCCAGTCGCGGCTTCTGGTTCAATCAGGCCAACCGCTGCGAGGATCTGCGCCAGCAGACCTTTGCCACCACCTGGGGGCTGGAGCTGGTGGAGTGCAACAAGCAGAACGAGCAGCAGTGGCGGATCGCCATGGTGCAGGAGGGGGCCATCTATGCCCTCGATGCGATCTCTATCGCCCGTCATGTCGGCGATGATCCCGCTCGGCTCAAGGCCGCCTACCTGCTTGTGGATTTTCTGCTGAGCGCGCCGCTGCAACGCCAGATGCTGGTGGGCACGCCCACCATTTCGGCCAGCAATATTGCCTCCCGGCCACCCCTCAGCCCGCAGGAGCAGGCGGTGCTGCCGGATCGCCCGCTGCCGGAGTTTGACGAGCGGCTGCTGGTGCCCGCGTTGCCCGCCCATATCAAGAATCGCTACAAACGGATGGTGCAGCAGGCGATCGTCGCCAGCGGCAAAGAGGGGCGGGTCAAGCAGTGCCCTTGGGATCTCGATAACTGATGAATGAGCCTGCCGCTTCTCCGGTGGCAGGCAAGTTTGCGCGAGATGGCTGATGATCGGTCATCGCCCGTTCCAGGGTATTCCCCCGTTCAACTCACGCCGCTCGCGGGCTCACATCGTTTGAAAAAACTGAGCGCTTACCGCAGCCCCATTTAGCCGGATTAAACAACCGAACCCTCGCCAGATTGCCGTTCGTACCCTGGCTGACCCTGTACAAAAGTGCCGCAATTGTGACAACTTGGATGTGAGCTGAACAATCCTGATCTGTCCCTTGTGGGAAGGTGATGAATAGGTTATTTCTCTGTGACATTGGCGGCATCCGGCACGGGTTCTCCAGCCATGTGGTGCGAAATCCACAGCAAAAACAAACAGTAAAATGCAGGAGCAAATATGAAAAAGGTCGTGATGGTTGCCGTGGCTGCGGCCCTGCTGGGTGGCTGCGCCGTCAAGAATCAGGTATCCCACAGCTTGCAGGCGATCCCGCTGACTGCCTTCCAGCAGAGCGAGAGCAACCCCAATCAGCGTGTCTACAAGGAGCCGGGTGTTGATCTGCGCCAATACAATGAGGTGCTGCTCGATCCGCTGCAGTTTATTCGCCAGGAGAACGGTCAGTGGTATCTGCTGACCGCCAATGAGCAGAACCAGATTGGCCGCTATTACCACGACAAGTTTCAGAGCGAGCTGATCAAGCAGGGCGTCAAGATCGCCACCGCCCCCGGCCCGAAAGTGATGCGGATCCAGGCAGCCGTCACCAACTTCGACCTGACCCGTCCCGACCCCAAGCTGCGTGACCTGCTGCCGGCCAAGATCGCCATCAACGTCACCCGCGAAGTGATCGGCAAGGAGCCTTACCTGCTCAAGGTGGGCAGCATGGCCCAGCTGCTCGACTCCCGGAGCGGCAAGCTGCTGGTGCGGGTGATGGATGCCCGCGAGAGCACGGATACCACCCACAAGGATGAGCCCATCACCGCCGAGGAGATGGAGAAGATGATCGACCAGTGGGCGGCCAGCCGCGCCAAACAGCTGGCGGATAATCTGGGGCGCTGATCGATTGGTGCGTCCAAGCGGGGCGCAGCGGGAGCCTTTTGGGCTGCAATAATGGCAAGATGTTGATAAGGTGGTCATTTTGCAGGCAGGAGAAAATGATATGAAACGCGTGTTGTTACCCATCCTTGTTGCTGGCCTGTTGAGTGCCTGCAGTACCTCGTCACCCACGCCTGAGTGTGCACCGATGGCGGGTGGCTGGCAAAGTCAGCCGTTGCCCAATGCTGAAGGAGAGGCTGCGCTGGCCAGCGTGCTGGCTCGCATGAACACGGCCGCCAAACTGCAGAGCATCCGCGAGGTGCGCAGCCAGGTGGTCTCCGGGGTCAACTACGACATTGAGTTCCAGCTCGACAACGGAGAGGTGTGGAACACCCGTGTCTATCGGGATCTTGCCGGCAACTACCAGATGATCCGCACGGCTGCACAGGGCGAGCTTCCTCCCTTGCCTTGCGTCAAGGCCAAGTAATTTCTGCTTGTTGAGCCCCTCGTCAGAGGGGCTCATCTGACCAGAAAATTTCTGCTTTTCTCCCCGCATTCTGACAGTCAGGATGACCCTTCCCGTGACTGCATCCTCATAGAAAAGGAACCGCTATGAATCGCCACCTCTGCATCAAACACTGGAGCGAGCTGCAAGAGCAGACGCCGCGCTACTACTCCGGCAGTCAGGAGCCCCTTTCTCGCGGCTGCGCCCTCGGCAAACACTTCGGCTTTAGCCGCATCGGCATTCACCACGAGATCGTCGAGCCGGGCCATCGCACCAGCTGGCCCCATGCCGAGAAGACCGAAGACGAGTTCGTTCACGTGCTGGAAGGGACGCCGGATGTCTGGCTCGATGGTGCCCTCTATCGCCTGCAACCGGGGGATTCGGTGGGTTTCAAGGCCGGTGACGGGCTGGCCCACGCCTTTATCAACAACACCGAGGAGATCGTCCGGCTGCTTTGCATTGGCGATACCGATCGGGAGGACAACCGCATCCACTACGCCGTTCACCCCGAGCGTAATATCACCCTCGGCAAGCTGCACTGGGATGATGTGCCCGAGCGCGAGTTGGGTGATCACGACGGCCTGCCCGACAAGCTGCGCGAGAACAACGGCCCCTTCTAGGGCGCAGCCTTTCTGCGCACCAGCCCAGCACCACCCGATATAAAAAAGCCTGCCGCGTGGCAGGCTTTTGCTATCTCTTTGCCGCCTGTGGCGTGCTTCGTTTATTGCAGGTTGAGCCCGCCCAGATAGTCGCGCTTGCCGAGATCGACCCCGGCGCGGCGCAGCAGGGCGTAGGCCATGGTGAGGTGGAAGTAGAAGTTGGGAATGCCGTACTCATGGACGCAGGTATGGCCATCCATCCCCTTGCCGCCCGCCCAGTGGGGCACGTAACGGCCGCTGGCGTACTGGCTGTAGTCCGCGTCCAGCTTGCCCTGCAGATAGGTGATGGTCTTGCCGATATGGGCGCGCAGATCGGCGATGGTTTTGGGATCATCGCCCATGGCCGGCAGCTCGCTGTGGCTGGCGGTGGCCACCACGGAGCGGGCTGCATCGCAGCAGATCAGCACCTGCTTGCTGAAAGGCAGCATATCGACGATCAGCCGATCGCCGAAGAAGTTCTCCACGTTGAACTGCTTCGCCGCGGCGTGGGCCTCGGCCTTGGCCAGACAGTGATCCAGATTGTTCAGCATCTTGATGAACTGGGCGGTGATATCGCGATTCATGAGCACTCTCCATCTTGTTGAAACAGCGGCCCGCGTGCGCGGCCACGGTGAATGAGACTGGCTAATCGGCCACCAATATACCCCAACCGCTGCCGGGTTCGAGCCCGTGGCGGCAAAAAGCGCAGGACAAGCCCACTGCATGCGACAGCCGCTGGCCAGCACGCCAAGCTCGCTTTTTCGCCCTGTGAGTCCCTCTCTGCCCCTTTTTTGATCTGTGACATAAATCACCTTTTTCAGAGGCGTAGGCTGATCCCGCTGCCCGGAGCACCCACCCGGGTACAAGAAAAGGAGAGTGTAATGAAAATCTATGACCGTAACCGCAATGTGCTGAACCTGGGTCAGCGCGTCATGATTGCCGCCACCGGCGCCGTTGACTTCCTGAAAGAGGCTCATACCGACAACATGACTCCTTATCAGGCGGAGCACGAGAAGTGCGTGCTGCTGGCAAACTCCGGGGAGCGCTACGCCCCCATCGAGTTGATTAGACTAGGCTGATCCCTTTCCCTGTCACCCTACTCTTTACAATTCACCCGGCCGCCGCGCCTGACGGCCGGGTTTCTGATCTCCCTTCCTCCCTGATATTGCATCGCCTCAAGCCGGTTTGAGCCATCGAGCTGATTCGAGCAGCGAAGAGTCATCGAAAGATCCCGTTGCTTACGGCCTGCCAGCAAGGTGGCTCATTTCTGACTGGCTGGAGCCGCCGCAAATAGCCGGCTGCCTGCATGGCGGATCAGCAGCAGAGGCGACAGTAGCGTGAGCAGCAGCCAGTGGGTGTGGGGCAGGATAAAGCTCCAGATGATCTCGTGTGGCAGCCAGGTCGAAGCGGTTGCCGTCATAAAAGCGAGGTCATAGGTTTGCCACAACCAGAGTCCGGCAAAGAGCGGCAACAATAGCGGGCGGGGTATCAGCAAAAACAGGGGTAAGTAAACACACGCGAGTAAGGCGCTGAACTCCAGCATGGTTGGGGCCAGTTCAGCAAAGGTCCTTTCTGAAGAGAGGCCACTCCATTCGAGGGAAGTATCCTCGGTCAGTGCAGGCCACCACGATACGTATTGAAACAGGGTAAACGAGATCATAAACAGCAGGCTGGTCAGCAGCGCCAGCGCCGTTTTTCGCAAAAACCAGTGCCCCATCCGGCGTAGTGTCGGTATCCACTTAGACATTAATGACTCCCATCTGATGACGGGGCAGTATGCCTTGGCTGGCGCTGTGGTTAAAGCAACGCGCAGTTGCAATTCAGATCGGCCAACCCCTTGTTGGCACCTGTGATGGCAGCTCCGAGCCCTGAGTGGCAGCCAAAACGGTTGATATAAATTTAATTTATAGGTTTTGCGAAAATGCCATCGTTTTGTCTTATGTCGATGGACGGCAGGCCACACACTCCCGTTTGGCTGCCAGCGGGGCGCAGGAGGGCAATGGCCGATTTGAGATAAAGGGAATGGCACAACAGATGGGACGTGTAGTTCCTAAGATGTGAACATCCGGGCACTCTTTGCGAATCGACCCAACGGCCATTGGATTCTATTGTAACCCTGTTATATCTCACATGTCTTAGCTAAAAGGCTTCAGGCAAGGCTTAGGTCACGGTACACTAGTTAACAATTTTTAATATGTTTATATGAAATCTAAATTTGTTTTTATTTTCTTGGCTGTGGGAGGTAAGGTGAGAAATAAAAAATTAGATGTTCTTAGGAATATAAACTTTGGCGAGCGGGTCGCTGAGGATGAAAGGGCCCAACTGGCAGAGTATTTCGTTGAAACAGATCAGTGGCGAAAGCTGCTAAAAGATGAAATTGATATTATTTTTGGAGCCAAAGGGACGGGGAAAAGTGCACTATTTTGCCTTTTGTTTGAAAAAGATGTCTCGTTATCAATACCTACACTTTGTATTGCTGCGGACAATATGAAAGGTACGACAATATTTAAGTCGTTGGAGGGGGATACATTACCAACAGAGAATACTCTTGTATATCTTTGGAAACTATACATGATCGCTCTTCTTGTTAATGAAATAGATAAGAAAGGGCTACACACCACAGAGACTCTGGCTCTCAGAGATGCGTTAGGCACAGCAGGTCTTTTACCTAAAAGGTTTTCTATTCATACTGTTTTTAGATTAATAAAGGATTTTGCTCTCCGGGTTTTAGAAGGGGAGGCTAGTTCAATTGAGCATACATTATCAATTGATCCATCAAGTGGCTTGCCGACTGCATTTACACGTAAAGCAAATTATGAGAGGAGTGAGAGAGGTAGTGATATTCAGTTATGGGTTAATGAATATTTATCTATTATAGACAATGCCCTTGAGCATCATAAAGTTAGGTCTTGGATTGCATTTGATAGGTTAGATGTCGCTTTTACTGAGTCACTGGATTTAGAGAAAAATGCCATAAGAGCGTTATTTAAAACTTATAATGACATGAAAAGCTTTGACAATATTGGAATGAAGATTTTTGTTAGGGATGACATTTGGAGACGTATATGGGGCGGTCGTTTTTCTGAGGCAAGTCATATAATCAAGGAAAGCCAGATCTCGTGGGATAGGAATGGACTCATAAATTTGATATTTAAACGAACAGTTAAAAATCAAACGATATTGGATTTTTTAAATGTTTCCGATGATGTGACAAATATTTCCATTCATGAGCAAGAGGCTTTTTTAAACAGAATTTTACCTGAAAAAATAAATTCAGGTAAAAACCTTTCAACTATTGACTGGGTATTCTCTCGAGTAAAGGATGGCCTTGGTGTGGTTGCTCCACGAGAGGTTATTCACATGTTGGAATGCGCAAAAGAAATACAAATAAAGAGACTTGAAAGGAATGAAATTGAGCCTGCAAATGATATGCTCTTCGAGCGAAGCGTGTTTAAAGAAGCTGTACACATAGTTTCAAAATCAAAATATGAAAAAACTCTCTGTGCTGAATATCCTCACTTGGTCACCTTTATGGAGAAGCTTCGTGGAGGTAAAACAGAATATACATTAGAAACATTGTCTATTATCTGGGGGGTTGATATTGAAGAGGCGAAATACAAATCTGAAGATCTGTGTGGTATAGGTTTTTTTGAAAAAGGAAAGTATAAGTTCGACAAGTCTGTAACGTCATACAGAATTCCTATGTTGTACCATAGCGCTTTAGAGTCAATAAGGGGAAGTGCTGTTGTTATAAAGCCTAGAGGTAACTCTAATTCGAAAAGCGACAGTTATTCATCACTTATCTTAAAGGCTCTAACATATCTAAAAGAGCATGGTGTTGAGTCTGCAAATGGAGCTGAAATAACAAGGGTTATTAATAATAACTTTATTTCAAGAGATATGAAAAAGAAAGAGCCTACTAACGTATCAAGAGCTTTGAGAAGTCGTCCATTAATAAATCAGACATGGTTAAAGAGAGTCGATTCAGATGGGAATGGCCTAAGGTTTAGTTTGTCAGATGATTACTTGATTAGCTCTGCTTATAGTGAGAAATAAAATATTCGCGAGTTGGGTCTATCGATTTAATATCGTCGGCCCAAATTATGCCTTGTCTTATTGACATGCCTATTTTCTTATGGTTAAAAATATAATGTTCCAAGTTTTTAGCCATGTAGATATAACGTAGGATGGTTTTTATATTTATTGGTGATGGTATAAAATGAATGTCGATATCAAAAATATACGAACTTTTATTGGGAATGGATTCTTTTTTTCGACGCTATTAGGAATTTACTATTTTGTCATATTTACATATTATGAAAACATCCCCTTTCCTTTAGATTCAAGTGCATTACCTACAATTTTTTCTTCTCTAGGCATACTAGGGATATTATTGACCGGTGTATTTTTGTTTTATTCGTCAATGTCAGTCATGATTATTGTTGACCCATTGAAAATAGATTATCATGGTGCTTTTTATACAAAAACATTTGGCGTTAAAAATAAAAATTTTTCAAGCATTATAAATTACATCATTTTTTTCTGCACACCGTTACTATTTCTGCTTGCATTGTTCATGAATGATGCGTTTAATAATTATACGTTTATTGGGTTTGCAATAATTCCTGTGCTGTTTTCTATTCATGTCTTATCTGTAAGGAATAATATTAGCTATAACGATAATAGGGTTGGTTACTTGACTAAACTCGGTGCTCATGTCGTTACTTTCGTGTATCTTGGTTTCTTCTCTGTAATGTCATACACTATTTTCTATTCATATATAACCTTTACAGTTGGTTTAGATTCAGATATAAATTCTATAATGGCGACCTTTGTTTTTTTGGTATTAAATTACATAATAATTTTACCTCAAAGAAAACAAAATGGTTATGAAGTAAATGCAAAAAAATATAGTGACCGGAATTATATAAGAACATTTTTTAGCACGCCTGCTGCCCCTATATATATAATGGGGTTAATATTTTCATTGTCTCCCAATATAGCATATAAAAATACATCGAAAGTGTTTTCATTAATTAATGCAGGTGGGGGGTTAGAGCGTACATATTATTTTTTTAAGAGCTCATCTGCTCAGGCTATAATTCCTGCTTCTTTTATCAAAGAGTGTAAGGAGGAGTTATGTATAACAAATCCCCTTCGTGTTATTTTAGATATAAATGACATAATTTATGTCAGAGGTAATTTAGACGGGAATGAAAATGCTCTTATAAGTATTCCCAAAAAGAATATGCAGGTTCTTATTCCTCTAAAAGAGAGAGCACTGTAGGTTTTATTCATGATGCGTATTCTGGCTTAGCCTTATTAAGGTTGCCTCGATGCCTGATATATAAAAACCAACCCGGCCTAAGCCGGGTTGATTGCATCAAAAGGCAGAGAAGTTACAACGCCTCAAGGCGGGCATACGCCGTTACCAGCCACTTGGCGCCGACGTCATCGAACTGGATCTGCACCCGGCTCTGCTGGCCGACCCCTTCGAAGTTGAGTACCACCCCTTCCCCGAATTTCGGATGGAGCACCCGCTGGCCGAGCTTGATGCCGCTGGCGTCAAAGCTCTGCTGCACCTCGTTCTGGCTGAAGCGGCCGTACTGGGTGGGGCGGCTGACCTGAGTGCGCAGGCGGATCTCTTCCAGACACTCGGCGGGCATCTCGCGGATAAAGCGGCTCGGCTTGTGGAACATCTCGCGGCCATAGATGCGGCGGCTCTCGGCATAACAGATGTAGAGCTTCTCCATGGCGCGGGTCATGCCGACGTAACAGAGGCGCCGCTCCTCTTCCAGCCGGCCCGACTCCTCGGTCGATTGCTGGCTGGGGAACATGCCCTCTTCGACGCCGACCAGCAGCACCAGCGGGAACTCCAAGCCCTTGGCGCTGTGCAATGTCATCAGCTGCACCGCATCGGCATATTCGTCGGCCTGATTCTCGCCGGATTCCAGCGCCGCGTGGGCGAGGAAGGCGGAGAGGTCGCTCATATCCTCCAGCTCGTCCGGGCGCTGGTACTGGCGGCAGGCGGTGACCAGTTCGTCCAGGTTCTCTACCCGTGCCTGGGATTTCTCGCCCTTTTCCGCCAGATACATCGCCTTGAGGCCGGAGTTCTGGATGGCGATATCCGCTTGCTGGTGCAGCGGCAGCATGGCGACCTGCTCCTCCAGCGCGTCGATCAGCTCGACAAAGCCGCGCACCGCGTTACCGGCGCGGCCGGTCAGCACCTTGTCGTTGAGCAGCGCCTTGGCCGATTGCCACAGGTTGAGCCCCTGATCGCGGGCGTTGCCGCGCAGGATCTCGAGGGTGCGATCGCCGATGCCGCGGGTCGGGGTGTTGACCACCCGCTCGAAGCTGGCGTCGTCGCCACGGTTGTTGATAAGCCGCAGGTAGGCCATGGCGTCCTTGATCTCTTGCCGCTCGAAGAAGCGCAGGCCGCCGTAGATGCGATACGGCATGGCGTCCTGCATCAGCGCCTCTTCCAGCACCCGTGACTGGGCGTTGGAGCGATAGAGGATGGCGCAGTCGGCCAACAGGCCGCCCTTTTCCTTCCAATCCTTGAGACGGCCGACCACGAAGCGCGCTTCGTCCACCTCGTTGAAGGCGGCGTAGAGGGAGATCGGCTCGCCCTCGGCCCCTTCGGTCCACAGCTCCTTGCCAAGGCGCTCGGCGTTGTTGGCGATGACGCTGTTGGCGGCTTTCAGGATATTGGCGGTGGAGCGGTAGTTCTGCTCGAGGCGGATGGTCTCGGCCCCCTGATAGTCGGTCAGGAAGCGCTGGATGTTCTCGATCTTGGCGCCGCGCCAGCCGTAGATGGACTGGTCATCGTCGCCGACGATCATCACCTTGCCGCTGTTGCCCGCCAGCATCCGCAGCCAGGCGTACTGGATGCCGTTGGTATCCTGAAACTCGTCCACCAGAATGTTCTGGAAGCGGTCGCGGTAGTGCTCGAGGATGTGCGGCTTGTTCAGCCACAGCTCATGGGCGCGCAGCAGCAGCTCGGCGAAGTCCACCAGACCGGAGCGATCGCAGGTCTCCTGATAGGTCTTGTAGATCTGCTGATAGGTGCGGGTGACGGGATCGCCGTAGAGGTCGATGTCGCCGGGGCGCAGCCCCTCATCCTTCTTGCCGTTGATGTAGCCCATCACGGCGCGCGGGGCCCAGTGCTTCTCGTCGAGGTTGAGCGCCTTGAGCACCCGGCGGATCAGCCGGTACTGGTCGTCTGAGTCGAGGATCTGGAAATCCTGCGGCAAGCCCGCATCCAGATGGTGGGCCCGCAGCAGGCGGTGGGCGATACCGTGGAAGGTGCCGATCCACATGCCGCGCACGCCGTCGCCGATCACCTTCTCGACCCGGCCGCGCATCTCGGCCGCCGCCTTGTTGGTAAAGGTGACCGCGATGATGGAGAAGGGTGAACAGCGTTCCACCTGCATCAGCCAGGCGATACGGTGCACCAGCACCCGGGTCTTGCCCGAACCGGCACCGGCCAGCACCAGCAGGTTGCTGCGGGGCGCCGCAACGGCATCTCTTTGCTTGTCGTTGAGCCCGTCGAGCAGGGTTGAAACGTCCATCACCACTCCTGTTTATTTATACAGGCGGGGATTATACGGCCATCCCCCCTGCCAGACCAAATCCAAACTCGGGGGGAGGGGCGAGATGGGGGCTTGCAGGGGCGCCGGTGCGGCCAATTTTGGCTGGCGCAGAGAGAACGGGACGGGGAGGTCTCCAGCTGTAGCCAATCCTTGCTCGCGCGGTTTGTGGGGATTTTGCGAGCCGGATCACGGGCTTGCCGGGGGGCTGGATGAATAACAGGGGAAAACGGTTTACAGTAACTTGCTGAACAATAAGAGAAATGTCGTTTGGGTCTTATGGTTGTTAGCATAAAAAACTGAAAAGTAGCTAAAAAACAACTGCTTATAAGGTTATTTGCTTAGAATTCAAACCGTTAACGCAAACGTTTTTCCCTTATCATTTGCTTGACCCGCATCGGGGCTGACTTAGAGTAAGCCTGCGTGCTAGATAGCCTGCTCTGACAGGCAAGCAAGTTCCCTCACTTAATAACAATCAAGGATACGATCGTGACTAAAGTGCTCAAGCTGGCCACTGTGGCCTCCCTCACTCTCGCTGCTCTCTCTGCTCAGGCTGCTTCCGAGCCAGCCGTCATTTATGACACCGCGGGCAAGTATGACAAATCATTCAACGAAGCCGTGTTCCGTAACGGCGTCGAGCTCTACAACAAGGACAAGGGCGTCAAGGTCAAAGAGTTTGAACCCCAGAACGAAGCCCAGCGCGAGCAGGGTCTGCGTCGTCTGGCCAGCCGTGGCAACGGCCCGATCGTGGCGGTCGGTTTCAACATGGGTTCTGCCGTTGAGAAAGTAGCGACCGAATTCCCGAAAACCCAGTTCACCATCATCGACATGGTGGTCGACAAGCCGAACGTCCAGTCCGTCATCTTCAAGGAGCATGAAGGTTCCTTCCTGGTGGGTGCGCTGGCTGCCATCGCTTCCAAGAGCGGCAAGGTCGGCTTCGTGGGCGGCATGGATATCCCGCTGATCCGTAAATTCCAGTGCGGTTACGAGCAGGGTGCCAAGTTCGTCAATCCGAAGATCGAAGTGTTCCAGAACATGGCGGGCTCTACCCCGGCCGCGTTTGCTGACCCGGCCAAAGGTGCCGAGCTGGCCAAGTCCCAGTTCGCCAAGGGCGCTGACGTGGTTTACGCCGCAGCTGGCGGTACCGGTATCGGTGTCTATCAGGCAGCCAAGGATAGCGGCAAGTTCGCCATCGGGGTGGACTCCAACCAGAACCACCTGCAACCGGGCACCATGCTGACCTCCATGGTCAAGTCTGTGGGTCTGGCCGCTTACCAGACCTGGGATGACGCTGCCAAAGGCGAGTGGAAGCCGGGTATCAAGAACCTGGGTCTGGCTGAAGGCGGTGTGGATTGGGCGCTCGACAAGGACAACGAGAAGCTGATCACCCCGGAAATGAAAGCCAAGGTGGATGCCATCAAGGCTGAAATCATCGCTGGCAAGGTCAAGGTTCATGACTACATGAGCGATAACACCTGCAAATACTAATTAGATAGTTGCTACGACTCTCAACGCACCACCGGCCCGCACGGGCCGGTTTTTAGTCTTATTTCATGAAACGCAGGGCTGCATCATGGACCAGACAGATCGCTATGCCATCGAATTAAGAGGTATCGATAAGCGGTTCGGCGAAGTGTACGCCAACAAGCTGATCGACCTTAAGGTTCGCAAAGGCAGTATCCACGGCATTGTCGGCGAAAATGGCGCCGGTAAGTCCACCCTGATGAGCATCATTTATGGTTTCTACCATGCCGACAAAGGCGAGATGCTGATCGACGGGAATCCTTTCAAACCCCATGGCTCACAAGATGCGATTGCCGCAGGCGTGGGCATGGTTCACCAGCACTTCATGCTGGTGAACAACTTCACCGTATTGGAAAACGTCATCCTCGGCGCTGAGAACGGCTGGCACCTTCAGCAGAGTGTGGCGTCAGCCGAAAAGCTGCTCGGCGAACTGGCGCGAGATTATGGCCTCGACGTGCCGTTGCACGAAAAGGTCGAAGATCTGCCGGTTGGCTTGCAACAGCGGGTCGAAATTCTCAAGGCGCTCTATCGCGGCGCTCGCATCCTGATCCTCGACGAGCCGACCGGGGTACTGACCCCGCAAGAGGCGGATCACCTGTTCGAGGTGCTGAAAAAGCTGCGGGATCAGGGGGCGACCATCATCCTCATCACCCACAAGCTGCGCGAGATCCTGGCCATTACCGATCAGGTTTCCATCATGCGCCGTGGCGAGATGGTGGCGCACGTCGCCACCAAGGATACCGACAAGGAGCAGCTGGCCGAACTGATGGTGGGCCGCAAGGTGCGCCTCAAGGTCGACAAGGGGCCAACCCAGCCCGGTGAAGCCAAGCTGAAGATCGAAGGGCTCAGCTATTTCGACGCCAGCAAGGTGGAGCGGGTCAAATCGGTCAGCTTCGAGGTGCGGGCCGGTGAAGTGGTCGGCATCGCCGGGGTCTCCGGCAACGGTCAGTCCGAACTGCTCAGCCTGCTTGGCGGCATTCTCAAGCCGAGCAAGGGCAGCTTCACCATCAGCAGCCGCAGCGGCGTGCACAAGGTGAGCGCAGAGCACCCGGCCGATCCGGAGCTGGTGCGCAACTACGGCCTCGGTCATGTGCCGGAAGATCGCCACAAGATGGGGCTGATCAACCGCTTCGAGGCGAAAGAGGCCTTCATTCTCGGCTATCACCGTCGCCCGCAATACAACAAGGGGTGGCTGCAGAACAAGGAGGCGATCCAGCAGGATTGTCAGGCCAAGATGGAGAAGTGGGATGTGCGCCCGCCCCATCCCGATCACAAGACCGCCAACTTCTCCGGTGGCAACCAGCAGAAGCTGGTGATCGCCCGTGAAGTGGAGCAGGACCCGGATGTGCTGTTGATCGGCCAGCCGACCCGCGGGGTCGACATCGGCGCCATCGAGTATATCCACCAGCAGATCATCGCCATGCGCGACAAGGGCAAGGCGGTGCTGCTGGTCTCGGTGGAGCTGGACGAGATCATGAGCCTCGCAGACCGGATTCTGGTCATTGCCGACGGTCGCATCGTCGGCGAGCTGGATGGTGCCAAGGCGGATGAGCGCACCATTGGTCTGATGATGGCAAACATAGTGCCGGACGAAGTTGCCAAGGAGGCCCACTGATGAGCCAAGTACGTATTCCTGCCTGGGTCTCCGTAGGCGTCTTGTCTGCGGTCAACATCCTGCTGGCCTTCCTGGTGTCGGCCATTCTGTTCTACTACCTCGACATCAACCCGGTCGATGCCGCCAAGATCATGTGGTACGGCGCGTTCGGCACCGGTGAAGGGGTCGGCTTCACCCTCTACTACGCAACCGGCTTTATCTTTACCGGTCTGTCGGTGGCGGTCGCCTTCCACGCCGGTCTGTTCAATATCGGTGGTGAAGGTCAGGCCTATATCGGTGGTCTCGGTGTCGGTCTGGTCTGTCTGATGCTCGGCGATGTGCTGCCGTTTGCCCTGCTGTTGCCGCTCTCCATCATTGCCGGTGGTCTGTTCGGTGCGGCCTGGGCCTTTATTCCGGCCTGGCTGCAAGCCAAGCGCGGCAGCCATATCGTGATCACCACCATCATGTTCAACTTCATCGCCGCCTCCCTGATGGCCTATCTGCTGGTGGAGGTGTTCAAGCCGCCCGGCTCGATGGCGACCGAGAGCAAGGTGTTTGCCGAGGCAAGCTGGCTGCCCAAGATGAGCGGGCTGGCGAACCTGTTCGGGATGGAGATCCCCAACAGCCCCCTCAATATCAGCTTCTTCTGGGCGCTGATCTGTGCGGCGCTGGTGTGGGTCTTTATCTGGCACACCCGCTGGGGTTACGAGATCCGCTCGGTCGGCGCCAGCCAAAGCGCCTCCGCCTACGCCGGTATCTCCTATCCCAAGGTGGTGATCCTGGCCATGGTCATCTCCGGCATGCTGTCGGGCTTCTTCGCCCTCAACGTGCTGCAGGGTGAACTGCACCAGATCAAGCTCAACTTCGTGGAAGGGTTCGGCTTCACCGGTATCGCGGTGGCGCTCATGGGGCGCAACCATCCGGTCGGCGTCATCATCGCCAGCCTGTTGTTCGGTTTCCTCTATCAGGGGGGCGCAGAGCTCAGCTTCGAGTTCGGTGTCGACCGCAACATCGTGGTGGTGTTGCAGGGTCTGGTGATCCTGTTCTGTGGCGCCCTTGAGCACATGATGCGCCCGCGCATCGAGCAGCTCTATCTGGCGTTTGCCAACCGCTCAGCCGCGCAAGCTAAAGGAGTCTGATCATGTTTGAAATTCTGATCCTGATGCTGGATGCGACCATTCGTACCGCGCCGCCGCTCATTCTGGCGGCCATGGCGGGCATGTTTTGCGAGCGCTCCGGGGTGGTCAACATCGCGCTGGAAGGCAAACTGCTGGCAGCAGCGTTCGCCAGTGGTGCGGCGGCGGCGGTCTCCGGTTCTGCCTGGATAGGTCTGGGGGCCGGGGTGGGTGTCTCCATCCTGTTCGCCCTGATGCACGGCTTTGCCACCATCACCCACCGCGGTGATCAGGTGGTGAGCGGCATGGCCATCAACATTCTGGCGGCCGGTCTGACCGTGACCCTGGGCCGTTACTGGTTCGATCAGGGTGGCCAGACCCCGGCACTCTCCGGTGATGCCCGTTTCGCCCCCATCGATCTGCCCTATGCCAAGGAGCTGTGGGATGTGCCGGTGATCGGCCAGCTCTACAGCGAGCTGCTGAGCGGCCACTCCCTGCTGGAGTACGTGGCGTTTGCCTGCGTGCCGCTGGCCTGGTGGGTGATGTTCCGTACCCGCTTCGGTTTGCGTCTGCGGGCGGTGGGTGAGGCGCCCGCAGCGGTCGATACCGCCGGTATCTCTGTGGTGCGGATGCGCTACATCGCGCTCCTTATCGGCGGCCTGCTGGCCGGTATCGGTGGCACCTATCTGGCGGTGGCCCAGACGGCCCAGTTCATCCCCAACATGAGTGCGGGCAAGGGCTTTATGGCGCTGGCGGCGCTGGTGTTCGGCAAGTGGCGCCCCTGGAATGCCATGGCCGCCTGTCTGCTGTTCGGCTTCCTCGATGCGGTCGCCATCCGCCTGCAAGGGGTCAGCATCGGTGGCTTCGCCATTCCGGTGCAGGCCATCGAGGCACTGCCCTACATCCTGACCGTATTCCTGCTGGCCGGTTTTATCGGCCGTGCGGTGGCACCCAAAGCGCTCGGCACCCCCTATGTGAAGGAGCGGGAGTAGCGCCCTTTATCGCGATACTCCCACCCACCCTGATAACAGCAGGCCCACTTCGGTGGGCCTGTTTTTTATGGGTGGGATGGGACAGACCAGCCGGGACCTGGATGGTGAGATAGGGGGAGGCGATGGCGTGAAGGGATAAAGGGGCTGCGTGAGTTGCTGCGGGGAGCGGCTGGCTTACAGGTGCAGATCCCGCTGCCAGTACCATTAAAAACCCCCTCGTATCAGGAGGGGGTTGCAGAAGTTATTGCCGGATTAACCCTGAGGCTCAGGGGGCCAGCACCAGCTTGTAGACGCCAAAGCCGGGGTGTTTGGCATCGGTGGGCGGCAGGGTCTCCACATAGTTCAGCTTGCCACCGGTCAGGGCTTGCGCCTCGCTGCGTGGCGAGCTGTAGATGCGCAGATCCAGATTGGCGGGCAGGGGGGCCAGCTGCCAGTTGTTGTCTGCCGGGGGCTCGAAACCGGCCGGATTCTTCTCTGCCAGATCCTTGAGGTATTCGGAGAGCACTTCGCGGGTTTCGAACTGATCTTCATGGACGATCACCTTGGCGTTGATGCCCGGGAAGTTGCCACCACCGCTGGCGCGGTAGTTGTTGGTCACCACGTAGAACATCTGGGTCGGGTCGATCGCCTTGCCCTGATAGGTGAGGTTGGTGATGCGATAGCTGTCGCTCACCTTGTTGCCATCCACATCGTAACGGGCGGGTTTGGTCACATCGACCTGATAGTTCACCCCGTCGATCACGTCGAAGTTGTAGGTGCGGTACTTCTCGTTCACCAGCCACTGGGTGGCGGTGCTGGCGGCATCGATCTTGTTGAACTGGACGGCGCTCTTCTCCAGCCACTCCTGTACGGTCGCGCCATTGATGGCGACCACCTGCAGGGTGTTGGGGTAGACATAGAGGTCGGCCACGTTGCGCAGGGAGATATTGCCAGCCGGTACATAGGTGAAGTCGGTCGGGCCGTTTCGACCGCCGCGGAATGGTGCGGCGGCGGAGAGGATGGGCCATTTTTCCTTGAGCTGACCATCCTGTTGCAGCTTCTTGGCATGCCACAGCTGGGCGTCGCTGACGATCTGGATGGAGGGGTCATCCTGCACCAGCGCGAAGAAGCTGTGGATTGGCTTGGTGATCTTGCTGAGGGGCTCGTCCAGCCACTGGTTGGCCTGCTCGTGCTCGGCAATGACCTGATCGACTACCGCCTGATCTTCGGTGCTGGTAGCGCTACTGTCGATCTTGCGCAGCTGGGACTGGCTGGAGGCCACTTCCCAGCGACCCTCTTTCCAGGTCATGTGCAGGTCGATGATGCCGAGGTGATTGCCCCAGACGCCCGGCATCACGGTCGGTACGCCCGCCAGAGTGCCTTTCTCGTTGTCCACGTCGGTCATGTTGGGGTAGTCGCCCGGGAAGGTGCGGTGGGCATGGCCCAGCAGCAGGGCATCGACCCCCTTCACCTTGGCCAGCGGCAGTGCGGCGTTCTCCATCATGGGTTCGCGCGGGTCACCTATGATGCCGGTATGGGCCACGACCACGACGATGTCAGCGCCCTTGGCGCGGATTTCGGGTACATAGTGCTCGGCGGTCTCGACCATATCGGCCACCACCACCTTGCCTTCCAGATTGCGTTTGTCCCACTGGGTGATCTGGGGCGGAGTCAGCCCCAGCACCCCGACCTTGATGGTCTGGGTATTGCCGTTGGCATCCTTCACCTGACGATCCAGCACCACATAGGGTTTGAACTTCTGTTTGCTCCAGTCGATGGTGCCCTTGCCATCACGGCTGAAGGCATCGGCCTGGAAGACGTTGGCGTTGATGTAGGGGTAGTTGGCCCCTTTCAGGGTCTCTGAGAGGAAGTCGAGACCGAAGTTGAATTCGTGGTTGCCCAGGTTGCCGACATCATAGCTCATGGTGTTGAGCGCCTTGATGGCGGGGTGGGTTTGCTTGCTCAGCCACTGCTGTTTGACCTGCTGGTCGTGGATATAGTCCGCCAGCGGGGTGCCCTGGATCAGGTCGCCGTTGTCGATCAGCAAGTTGTTGGCGTTCTCTTCGCGGGCCTTGCGGATCAGCACAGCGGTGCGGGCAAAGCCCAGCGAGGCATCCGGCTTGTTCTGGTAGTAGTCGTAGCTCAGCAGGTTGGAGTGGATATCAGAGGTTTCGATCAGCCGCAGGGTGAGATCACCGGGGGCCTGAGAGTTGTTGTCATCACAGCCGGACAGCAAAAAGATAACTGCCACCGCGCTCAGTTTGAGGGTGGTTTTCATTGTTGGATTCTCTTGTTATGGGTATGCCAGCGTGGTGCATTCTATCGACAGCAAAAGAATCCGATTGTGAGCAGGCTGGCAATTCGGGCTAATTACCCTCCTGTTAATAGAGTTATGACTCTGATTTTCATCTGTTTTTTCGAGTCGCTACCCTCGCTGCTTTTCCGCCGTTAGTCACCCTGTCGTTACCGCAGTGCGGTCGGGGCAAGCGGCACGGCCTGCCGCTCCTGCGAGGCTGTAATGGTTGGTTACAGATCTCCATTCGACTGATAGATGACCTTTCCCTTAAATTCAGCGGCGATTGATTGCATCTAAAAATTACAAAGCGACAGCAAGGAATAAAAACTCATGAAAATGCACAACAAAGCGCTGCTGGCCATCGCCTGCGCTGCGGCCCTGTCTGCCTGTGACAGCGAAAAAGCTGCCAACAGCATTGCCAAGCGGGTGCCGCTGGCTCTGCCTGAGGCGGGTCTTTACCAAGCGAATCTGATGAGCCGCGACGGCGACAAGGCGACGCCGCGCATGATCAAGGATCTGGATGGTCTGGCGCTGGTCTACCCGAAGGGTGAAACCGTGCAGCACTGGGGTGTCTGGGTGGATCATCAGGTGGGCAAGGTCGAGACCAACAGCCAGTGGTTGGGGCAGGCTGACCAGAAAGCCGACAAAGACGGGATCTACCCGGTGCAGTTGATCCGCAACAGCGAACGGCTCGGCACCAGCACTGCGCTCAGCTCGGTGACCAACGACCACAACCTCATCACCTTCCAGGATCAGCCGGTCATCGATCTGCAGGGCAAGGAGATCAAGCGCTGGGTTTTTGATTTCACCCGGACCGGCACCAAGTTCTCCGACAATTCCCCCATCTATTCCGGTTTCAGCGGTCATGTGGCGGTGACGGCCCTGACCACCAAAGCGGTGACCACGGCCAGCTGGAGTGCCACGGACAGCGATGGCTTCAGCAGCGACATGGTGGGCAAGGTGGATACCACCAACAACGGCGGCAAGCTGACGGTGGCGATCGAGTTTCCGGCGGCAGGTTGTACGCTGGTGGGCGAGGGGAGTGCCACTGCCGGGTTGAGCAAGCTGACCATGACCGGGTTTGGCAAGTGCAACTTCAAGCAATCCGCGGTAGCCACGCCGATCGAAAACCTCTGGAATGCCGCTCTGGCCCGGGCGATGGATAACCGCATCGCCTATGTCACCACCTATACCACGGATGCCAAAAAAGAGGCGCTGGTCATCGGCTTCCCCGACACCAATGGCTTGCTGATCACCGCTGACAAGCGATAAGCAGCCCAACGGCAGGGGTGGGCAAACGCGCCTGAAACAACAAGGGAGCCAGTGGCTCCCTTGTTGTTTTCAACGCACGGTTTACAGCAGGAACAGGGTCGCCAGCCCGAGGAAGATAAAGAAGCCGCCGGTATCGGTGATGGCGGTGATCATCACGCTGGCACCGACTGCCGGGTCGCGGCCGAGGCGGGTCATGGTCATGGGGATGATGACCCCCATCAGGGCGGCCACCAGCAGGTTGAGCATCATGGCCAGGGTCATTACGGCGCCGAGCGCCGCATCCTGATAGAGCAGATAGGTGGCGATGCCCATGGTGCCGCCCCACACCAGCCCGTTGATAAAGGCGACCCCGAGTTCCCGCAGCAGCAGGAAGGAGAGGTTGCCCGCCTGAATGTGCTGCAGCGCCAGCGCCCGCACTATCATGGTGATGGTCTGGTTGCCGGTGTTGCCGCCGATCCCGGCGACGATGGGCATCAGGGCCGCCAGTGCCACCAGCTGGGAGATGGTGTGCTCGAACAGGCCGATCACCCGCGAGGCGACAAAGGCGGTGCAGAGGTTGATGGCAAGCCAGGCCCAGCGGGTCTTGACCGCCTTGGAGACAGGGGCGAACACGTCTTCATCCTCGCTGATACCCCCCATCCGGCGCAGGTCGGTGTCACTCTCCTCATAGACCAGATCCACCACCTCTTCGACGGTGATGCGGCCCATCAGCTTGCCCTTGCCATCCACCACGGCGGCGGATAGCAGGTCATCCCGCTCGAAGGTGCGGGCTGCCGCTTCGTCGTTATCCTCCGGATCGAAGGTGACCGGATCCCGCTCCATCACATCGCTCACCAGGGTGGCGGGCTTGTGCAGCAGCACAGTGGTGAGGGCCAGCTCCCCCAGCAGATGGTTGCGGCGATCGATGACGAACAGCTTGTCGGTGTTGGCGGGGATCTTGCCGCGCAGCCGCAAATAGCGCTGCACCGTGGCCAGACTCACCTCGGGGCGGATGGTGATGATCTCGAAGTCCATCATGGCGCCGACGGTGTGCTTGCCGTAGCGGATCACCTCCCGCACCCGATCCCGCTCGGCGGGGGCCATGTAGGTGAGCAGCCGCCCCATCAGGTTGCGCGGCAGGTACTGGCCCAGATAGATCTGGTCGTCGATATCCAGGGTGCGCAGGGCGTGCAGCAGCTCCTTGTCGCTCATCCCGCTGATGAGGCTGTCCCACACCGTCTCCGACGCTTCGACCAGGATCTGGCCGCGCTTCTCCTCCTCCACCAGCGCCCACAGGGCATGACGCTCATCGGGCGGCAGCGACTCCAGCGCATCGGCGACATCGGCGGCGGGCAACCCGTTGACCAGTGTAGTGAGTTCGCTGGTCTGATCGCGTTGCTCGGCATCCTGCACCACCTGCGGATCGAGCAGGCTGTCGGTGAGGGCATCATCGCGCAGCAGCAGGGTGAGAATGCGGGATCTGTCATCCGCGCGCTGCCGGGCGCTGTTCTTGATGGGAAGAGACATGGGATGAATTCCTGAGATGGTAGCCAAGGGCTCAATGCCCATAGGATACCAGACTTAAAACAACAGGTTATGACCGTGATAGGGGAAGAGGGAGGTAAAAGTGAGGCCACCTGCTGGTGGCCTCATGGTGATTTGCCGAGGATCCCTCAGGCGAGGGCTTGCTGAACCTGCGGTGCCTCGCCAAACCAGGCGAGCCGGTCGGCAAGGGTCACCACGGATCCCACCATGATCAGCGCCGGGCTTTCGACCCCCACCGCCAGCGCGGGTAGCTCATCGAGAGTGCCGCGAATGACCCGCTGGCAGGGCTGGGTGCCGCGCTCGATCAGCGCCACCGGGGTGTTGCCCGCCTTGCCGTGGGCCAGCAGCTGCTCGCGGATGGTGGCGCAGGATGAGAGCCCCATGTAGAACACCAGCGTCTGTTTGTCTTTGGCCAGCAGTGACCAGTCGAGATCCCGGGCGCCCCCCTTGCCGTGAGCGGTGACGAAGCGCACGCTCTGGGCGTGGTCGCGATGGGTCAGCGGAATGCCGGCGTAGGCGGCGCAGCCGCTGGCCGCGGTGATCCCCGGTACCACCTGAAAACCGATGCCGCTACCGACCAGCGTCTCCAGCTCCTCGCCGCCACGGCCGAAGATAAAGGGGTCGCCCCCCTTCAGCCGCACCACCCGTTGCCCCTTTTTCGCCTCCTCCAGTAAGAGCTGGTTGATCCCCTCCTGCGGCACGCAGTGGTTGCCCGCCTGCTTGCCGACGAAGATGCGCTTGGCGTCGCGGCGCACCAGCGCCATCACCTCGTCGGAGACCAATCGGTCATAGACCACCACGTCGGCTTGCTGCATCTGGCGCAGGGCGTGCAGGGTGAGCAGACCCGGATCGCCGGGGCCGGCCCCCACCAGCACCACTTCGCCAGCACTCTGGCTTTCGTCGGCAAACAGGTTGTCGGCCAGCTGGTTGGCAGAGGCGTGATCGCCCCGCGCCAGCGCCTGACCGAGTCGGTCTGCCCCGAGTAGCCGCTCCCAGAAGCGGCGCCGCTCGCCCATGCTGGCGAAGCGGGCCTTGACCCGCTCCCGCAGGCTGCCGGCAAAGGTCGCCACGGCCCCCAGATGTTGCGGCAGCAGGGCTTCGAGTTTTTCCCGCAGCAGCCGGGCCAGCACAGGCGCCTTGCCGCCGGAGGAGATGGCCACCATCAGCGGCGAGCGGTCGATGATCGACGGCATGATGAAGCTGGAGCGCTTCGGGTCATCCACCACGTTGGCAAAGATCCGCGCCTGATTGGCGCTCTGGTAAACCAGTGCATTTACCTCGCGCCGATCGGTTGCGGCCACCACCAGCCACTTGCCCGCCAGTTGTTCCGGCACAAATTCACCGGCCAGCCACTCGATGCTGCCGTTGGCAGCCAGTTCCGCCAGCTCGGGGTCGAGCTCGGGCGCCACGACTGTGAGGTGGGCACCGGCATCCAGCAGCAGGCGCGCCTTGCGCTCCGCTACCTCGCCGCCGCCGACCAGCAGCACGGGTTTGTTGTCGAGTCGGCAAAAGATGGGCAAGTAGTCCATGGGGCCTCCGGATCAGGCGGTTCGGGTCTGGTTGGCGGTGCTGGTGGTCTCGCTCACTGCAACCGGGCGCTCAGCTTTCGGGGTGGCATACCAGTAGCCGAGGCCCATAAAGAGGACGCCGGAGACGGTGTTGCCCAAGGTCACCCACAGCAGGTTGTGGCCGATGCCGCTCAGGGTGTAGGCCTCGGAGTGGGCGCCGAACCAGGAGAGAGCGAACAGGGTCATGTTGGCGATGGAGTGCTCGTAGCCGGAGGCGATAAAGGCCAGCAGGCACCACCAGATGGCGATGAAGCGGGCGGCCCCTTCGGTGCGCAGCGCCATCCAGATGGCGAGGCAGACCAGCCAGTTGCAGAGGATCCCCTTCATAAACAGGGTCAGCGCCGGGGCCTGGGTCTTGGCCAGCGCCACTTTGTGGGCCAGACTGCCTGCATCCGGCAGCAGGCTGCCGCCGTAGGAATAGATGAGCGCCACCACGATGGAGCCAATCAGGTTGCCGGCCCAGGTCTGGGGCAGGATGCGCAGCAGGTCGGCCATGGTGATCTTGCCCGCCTTCACCCCGAAGGTGAGGAACATGGTGTGGCCGGTGTAGAGCTCGGAGCCGGCGATGATCACCAGCGTCAGGGCGATGCCGAAGGTGGCCCCCATCACCAGCGGTCGGATGCTCGGATCCACCAGATTGCCGAGGGTGAAGATGAGGATGATGCCGAGGCCCACATAGGCCCCCGCCATGGCGGAGCTGAGCCAGAAGCCGAGCTTGTCGCTGCGCTCGAAGCGGTTGATGCGGGCCGCGTTGGCGGCGCACTTGTTGATGGTTTCCGTGTACATCTTGTGAGTCCTTGAAAGGGCTGCCCTCAGGCAGCCCGAAAGAGAGTGAATTTGGCTTTAGACTGCGACCCAGATCTGCTGGTCGCGCACTTCAACGGGGTAGCTCTGCACCGACATCGCAGGATTGTCGAAACAGTGGCCGTCGCTCAGGCGAAAGCGTTGCTTCTTGAGCGGGCTGGCGACCCAGAGCTCGCCGTCGTGTTCGCAAATCAGGCCCCGCGACAGCACGTTGGCGGCGAAGAAGGGATCCCGGTTGTCGATGGCGAACACCTCGGCGGCCGCGCTCGGGCGGAACAGGGCGATCTGGCGACCTTCAATGAGTGCGCAGACACCGGTTCCCGGCAGGATATCGTTGAGTTGGCAGGCAAATTTCATCATTTGGTCTCCACCTCGATCTGGTAGACGGGGATGCGTTCGGCCGGAGTGGCGGGTCTGTGCTGGTCGCGCTCGGCAACGAACTGAACGTCCGGGTCGCGCTTGTCGCTGTTGATGAAGTGGCTGAAGCGCTTGAGCGCCTCCTCTTCGTTGAGGGTGCGCGACCATTCGCACTCGTAGCTGTCGATGAGGATCTGGATATCGCGCTCCAGGGTCTCGGCCAGCCCCAGCTTGTCGTCGACGATCACCTCGCGCAGGTAGTCGACGCCCCCTTCCAGATTGCCGAGCCAGACTGAGGTGCGCTGTAGTTTGTCGGCGCTGGTGACGTAGAACATCATAAAGCGGTCGATCAGCTTGATGAGGGTATCGCGGTCGAGGTCAGACGCCAGCAGATCGGCGTGGCGCGGCTTCATACCGCCGTTGCCGCCCACATAGAGGTTCCAGCCCGCGTCGGTGGCGATGATGCCAACGTCCTTGCCCTGCGCTTCCGCACATTCGCGGGTGCAGCCGGAGACGCCGAACTTCATCTTGTGCGGGGTGCGAATGCCTTTGTAGCGGTTCTCGAGGAAGACCCCGAGGCCGACGCTGTCCTGCACGCCGAAGCGGCACCAGGTGCTGCCGACGCAGGTCTTGGCCATGCGCAGCGCCTTGGCGTAGGCCTGACCGGTCTCGAATCCGGCAGCCAGCAGCTTGCGCCAGATGGCGGGCAGGTCATCCTTCTGGGCCCCGAACAGGCCGATGCGCTGGGCGCCGGTGATCTTGGTGTAGAGCTTGTAGTCGCGGGCCACTTCGGCCACCGCCAGCAGCCCTTCCGGGGTCACTTCACCGCCAGCCATGCGCGGGATGACGGAGTAGCTGCCGTCCTTCTGCATGTTGCCGAGGAAGATGTCGTTGGTGTCCTGCAGCGGGATGTTGCGCGGGCTCAGCACATGCTCGTTCCAGCAGGAGGCGAGGATGGAGCCGACGGTCGGTTTGCACACCTCGCAGCCATAGCCTTGGCCGTGCTTGGCCAGCAGCTCGTCGAAGCTCTTGATCCCCTCCACCTTGACCAGATGGAACAGCTCCTGACGGGAGTGGGGGAAGTGGTCACAGAGGTGGTTGTTGACCTCGATGCCTTGCTTCACCAGTTCGGCGTTGAGCACCTGACTGATGAGCGGCACACAGCCGCCGCAGCCGGTACCGGCCTTGGTGTGCTGCTTGATGGCGGCCAGCGTGGTGTGGCCCTCGGCCACCGCCTTGGCGATGTCGCCCTTGGAGACGTCGAAGCAGGAGCAGATCTGGGCACTTTCCGGCAGGGCATCCACCCCCAGCGTCGGCTTGGCACCGGCGTAGGCGGGCAGGATCAGGGTATCCGGGTGGCTCGGCAGCGGCAGCGCATTGAGCATCATCTGCAGCAGGTTGCCGTAATCTTCCACGTCACCCACCAGCACGGCGCCGAGCAGGCGGCTGTTGTCTTCGCTCACCACGATCTTCTTGTAGACGCCGGCCTGATCGTCCTGGAACACATAGCTGTGGCTGCCCGGGGTGCGGCCATGGGCATCACCGATGGAGCCGACGGAGACGCCGAGCAGCTTGAGCTTGGCGCTCATGTCCGCCCCCTCGAAGCGGCTGTCGCCGCCGAGCAGGTGGTCGACGGTGATCTGGGCCATCTTGTAGCCCGGCGCTACCAGCCCGAAGAAGCGGCCCTGCCAGGCTGCGCACTCGCCGATGGCGTAGATGTCGGGATCGGAGGTGAGGCAGTGATCGTCGATGACGATGCCGCCGCGCTCGGCGATGGCGAGATCACCGTAACGGCCCAGAGTATCTTGCGGGCGAATGCCGGTGGAGAAGACCACCACATCCACTTCAAGCTGGCTGCCGTCGGCGAAGGCGAGGCGGTGTTTCGCCTGTTCGCCGCCATGCATCAGGATCTCGCTGGTGCTCTTGCTGGTGTGCACCTGCACGCCCATGGATTCAATCTTGCGGCGCAGCAGCTGGCCGCCCTGACCGTCGAGCTGCTCGGCCATCAGCACCGGAGCAAACTCCACCACGTGGGTCTCGAGACCCAGTGCCTTGAGGGCACCTGCCGCTTCAAGGCCAAGCAGACCGCCCCCGATCACCACCCCGCTCTTGCCGCTCTTGGCGGCGCTGCGGATGGCTTTCAGATCCTCGATGGTGCGATAGACGAAGCACTCGTGGTGCTGGCTGCCCGCAATGGGCGGCACCCAGGGGTAGGAGCCGGTGGCCAGCACCAGCTTGTCGTACCCGACCACAGTGCCCTTGTTGGAGTGCACTTCGCGGTTGGCCCTGTCGATTTTTTTCACCGCTTCGCCGAGCAGAAGGCGGATGCCGTGCTTGTCGTAGAAGCCGGGTTTGACGAGGGAGAGATCTTCGCTGGTGTGATGGGAGAAGTAGGAGGAGAGATGGACGCGATCGTAGGCGGGACGGGGTTCTGCACCGAAGACGGTGATCTCGTAGCGGCCCGGCTCGGCCCGCTCGATCACCTCTTCGATGAAGCGGTGCCCCACCATGCCGTTGCCCACAACGACCAGTCTGACTTTGCTCATGATTGCCTCTAGTTTGGAGTAATAAAACATCATTCTGGGGCTAGGCTACCCAGTCAGTCGGGGCGGGCAATTGATGCAAATCAAGTGTCTATTTATATATCTCGTCAGGGGTAATTCGATAAAATTCAAATATATACAAAAATAGGTATACCAGTTGAGTGTTTTGCTACTGGATGCGAGTGGGACATAGAGAGGAGGGAGCTGGGTCTTAAAATGCAAAACGCCCCCATTGCTGGAGGCGTTTTTTTACAAACAGAAC